>CAYIPM010000063.1:0-5719 GCA_964365195.1 Candidatus Woesearchaeota archaeon | reverse complement strand
AAGGACTTTGAAGAGATTTCCTTCGGAAATTGTGGTTATTCAAAGTCCTCTATAATAATTTGAAAATGCTTTTTGTTTGACAAACTGGGGAAATACTAAAGTCGTTGACTATAATAGTTTAAAAACTCTTTTTGGCTCGTTAATGAATGGCAGTAGATATCAGCGCATATATTGTGAGTTATCCTAAAATTTCGATTATTTTAATTTCACTCGCAGTCACAATTATTATAACACTTGTCCGCTATTTGACGACTGATCGCGCAAAAATGAAAGAGATTCGCGAGCGGCAGAAACAGTTACGAGAAGAAGCAAAACAGTTTCGCAATCATCCTGAAAAAATGATGGAAATTAATCAAAAAATGCTTGAAGATTTTCCAATGCAAATGAAAGAATCATTTAAGCCGATGCTCATCACCATTATTCCCATCTTACTTTTATTCGGCTGGATGAAATCAGTGTATGCAGCGACGGCAATTGCATCAAGCTGGATTTGGTGGTATATTGGAGCATCAATTATTTTTAGTATAATTTTAAGCAAAGTGTTTGGATTGCAGTGAGAATTTTCTTCGCATCACTAAACTTGAGATGTACATAACTGCCGCTGCGAAAATGCCTGCACTATCAATAAAAACGTCGTGAACATCGGCATTGCGACCCGGCACAAAATATTGATGCAGCTCATCGGATATTCCGTAGAGAATGCACAGGATTATGACAACAAAAAATAATTCTTTATCGAATTTTCCCTGCAAACTTGCAGGCAACAGAAAAAAGGCGAGCGCGAAAAAAACCCCAAAATGATACACATAACTCAAATAAGAAGTTCCTCCGCCACTAATGAAAGTTTGTGATGACATATAAAAAATAAAAATTGCAATTATAAGTGTTATAAACAGTAATGCGCCTCTTTGTTTTTCTAATTGTCGGATCATCTTTTTATTGAACTATGGCATAATATTTAAAAAGATTCATACGCCGTATTATACCTATGGAACAAGCACTTGTTAATCACCTGCAGCGCATGGAAGCAGATATGTCTTATCTGCAAGAACAATTTAATCTGTTTGAACAAACCATGCATGAAATGAAAATACTTCTTGAAAGCTTGAATGAATTAGAAAAAAACAACTCACAAGAACTGTTAGTCAATATTGGCAGAAGATTATACGTGCCTGTTTCTCTCAAAGAAAAATCCATTATTGTTGACGTTGGCAAAAACACGTTTGTGAAGAAAAATATTCCAGAAACAAAAAAAATAATTGATGAACAGCTTATTAATTTAATGAAGGGCAAGGGTCAAATTATGGAACAAATGAATGCACTGCATGAGGAAATTGAACAGCTGCTTAATAAAATAGAGAGTTTTGAATAACCTCAAATTCAAAACTCTCTAAGAAGGACTTTGAAGAGATTTCCTTCGGAAATTGGGGTTATTCAAAGTCCTCAATAGAAAACGAACAGGGATAGAAATATAGTGAAAGAATCGCGTCTTTCCCTATCTAGTCAACAACAAACAGGGGGGATATTAAAGTCGTTGACTATATCTATGAAAAATAATATTTTCAGCATTTATTTTTACATAACTCTCGCTAAAAGTTTAAAAACTGATTCTCTCTATACTCTTAATGAAGAGAGTGTTACATGTTTGAATTATTAATTAATCCTGCCAGCGCTGAAAAAAGACCATGGGAAATGTTTTTTGTCGGATTATTTCAGGGAATTTTGGCGCTCATTTTAACAAGCTGGATTTTTAGCGGGGATCCGGTATTGTCAAAATACACGGGGGTTTTAATGGTAACATTTAGCGTGATGTTTTCTCTGCCATTTATGTATTTTGCATTAAAGAGTGAAGAGGAAAAAGATGTGCAATCAAAAAGCTCCTTGCAGTTACTTGAGGCGCATGGCAAAGCAATGGCATATTTTATGTTTTTATTTTTAGGATTTGTCGTCGCATTTTCTTTTTGGTATATTGCGTTTGAGGGCGGGAGCAATAATTTTCGAGCGCAAATTGAAACGTTTTGCATTATTAACCGACCGTCGAATTTTGAGAATTGTGTTGCGCAATATGGAATAACAAATGTTGCAAAGACTACAACGTTTCTTACGGCGCGAGAGCGAATTGTGAATATTTTTGCCAATAATATTTATGTTTTAATTTTTACGCTCGTTTTTTCGCTTATTTTTGGGGCGGGCGCTATTTTTATTTTAGCGTGGAATGCGAGCGTCATTGCTGCAGCGATTGGCATATTTGCTGAATCAAATTTATGGAAACTTCCCTTTGGCCTTGCGCGCTATATGATTCACGGCGTGCCAGAAATTTTAGCATATTTTATTGGAGCGCTTGCCGGCGGCATTATCAGCGTTGCAGTTATTAATCATGACATTAAAACAGAAAAATTCTGGACAATCTTGCAAGACTCTCTTAACTTAATCATTTTAGCAGTTATTGTTTTATTTTTAGCGGCGCTCGTCGAAGTTTTTGTTACGCCGGTGCTGTTTTAGGATGATGGGGAAGAAATTACTTTTTATTTTGATTATTTTTGTTTTGATAATAGTTAATATTATTATTTTTTATTATAATCAAGAACTTTACTCAAAATTTTCGTATAAAATAAACGTCAAAGAAAACTTAGCGGAAAAAGATAATTATATAAAAATTGAGGGAAATAAAGTTTTTATTAGACAAAATTTCTTTAAACCAGACCCTTGTTATAAAATTAAATATCAGATTAGTAACAAAAATCATACGATAAATTTAATTCAAGAAAATTTTAGTATAGATAATTCTTGTATTACTGTGGCAGTAATTGCTTATGATACAGTGGATCTAAATTTAACTTTAGATAAAAATTATACCTTCAACATGTATTCTCTGTGGAATAAAGAAGAACCATTTATTTCTAAAGAGTTGATAATTGGGGATAATGAAACTAGTTATAATAAATGTGTAAATGAGACATATGTTCCCGGAAGATATAAAGAGGGAGATATTATCGTCGACATAAAACCTGGAACTAATGAAAGAGATATTCAAGAACTGGAATTAATTATTACCTCGCTTGTGGAAGTGGATAGACAACTTTCCTTACATTTGATCAAAGTTAATCCTGGAAAAGAATTACAGTGGATATGCAAATTAAAGGAATTTAGAATTGTTGATAATGCTTATTTCAATGGTATTGGCAGTGTTAATTAATATTCTTGCGACTAAAAAATTTAAGACATCTGCGGACATCTTAACTCATTGCAGCACTTACGTGCTGAAGATTTAAATACATCCTCTCCCTTTGAACATTGAAAAAAATGGGATTTCGATGTACTAAATGCAGTTTTCGAACAGAGGCAAACAAGAAATTTCTGGAATGTCCGTGGTGCGGGAAAACTGACGGCATGGAACAGGACAAAGATGCTAACTCCCTTCTTGACGAAATAACCGGTGTTCTTAACGACGATGCATAAATGGAAGATATAGTGAAAGAATCGCTTCTTTCCCTATCTAGTCAACAAAACAAAAAGCATTTACTATTTTATAATAATTTGAAAATGCTTTTTGTTTGACAAACTGGGGAAATACTAAAGTCGTTGACTATAAATAAGAATAAGAAAATGAAACTGCGAGTTGCGTCGTAAAAATTCTAATCAAAAAATCTCTAAAGATTTATAATATCTGAAATTCTTTTCATCGTATGAGGACCATATTACTTTTGTCATTGTTTTTGGCATTTGCTTTAACAGCATTTACCCTGCCGCGCTGGATACAAAAATGCAAAGACATTGGCTATGTGTGGGAAGACATGAATAAATTCAATCATCCTAAAAATGTTGCTGCATCTGGAGGAGTCGTTGTTGTTTTAGCATTTATTTTTGGTGTGTTGTCATTTATTGCTATTCGAACATTTGTTTTTTCTGTTAATAGCATCAATGTTTCTATTTTTGCGCTCTTGAATGTGATTTTATTATTGGCTGTTGTTGGACTTACCGATGATTTATTGGGCTGGAAACATGGAGGACTATCTGTTCGGTTTCGATTATTTTTTGCGTTCCTTGCATCAGTGCCGCTGGTGGTTATTAATGCCGGCGTGCATGAAGCATATATTCCGTTTTACGGCACGATTTATTTTGGCATTTTGTATCCGCTTGTTATTATTCCCGTCGGCATTGCTGGCGCAACGACTACATATAACTTTTTGGCAGGACTTAACGGACTTGAAGCAGGACAAGGCATTATTATTTTGAGTTTTTTATCAGGCGTTGCGTATCTTACGAATCAATCATGGTTAAGTGTCATTGGCTTGGCAATGGTTGCTGCATTAATTGTCTTCTATTGGCATAATAAAACGCCTGCCCGAGTTTTTCCCGGCGATATTTTAACATATTCTATCGGAGCATTAATTGCAGCAATGGCAATACTAGGAAATTTTGAAAAAATAGCGGTGTTTGTTTTTATCCCCTATATTATAGAAACAGTTTTGAAATTGCGCGGCAATTTAAAAAAACAGTCATTTGGCATTCCAAATAGCGACGGAAGTTTGGAATTGCCTTATGAAAAAATATATGGACTTACGCACGCAAGTATTTTTATTTTGAAAAAATGCAAGAACAAGGTGTATGAAGCCGATGTCGTATATTTCATTTTTGGCATACAAATTTTTATTTGTTTACTTGCGCTCTTTATTTTTCGCGGAGGATTAGGATTATAAGATGCACTGGAAAAAATTTCTGCCTATTATTGGCATTGCACTATTTATTTATCTGATTATCAAGATTGACGTCATAAACATATACGGCGAAATAGGACAGATCAATCTTTTTTATTTTAGTCTGGCAGTTATTCTAACCTTTGGCATGTTTTTGATGCAGACATTTAAATGGTGGTATGTTGCCCGCATTCAGAATATTCACATTTATTTTTGGAGGGCAGTTGCCATTAACACGATGAGTCATTTTTACGGCTCAATTACGCCGTCGAAGGCGGGAGGAATTATTCGCGCAGAATATTTGAAAGCATATACGCCAGATAAAAATATTGGCCATGGATTATTTAATTTTACAATTGATAAAATCATGGATTTATTGGCAGTATTATTTATGCTCATTTTATTCTCATTTGTTTTTCGCAATGTTATTGAACTGCCCGTCGCCTTATTTATCGGCATGTTTTTTATCGCAGTTATTGTGACATTGATATTTATGAATAAACAACGGAGCAAGTTTTTTTTGAAATTTTTTTACAGTCGATTCATTAGCAAAAAATATCAGGAAAAAGCGCGAATAACGTTTGATGCGTTTTACGAAAGAGCTCCCAGTAAGTCGTATCTTTTTTTGTTTTTTTTCTTAAGTGTCATTAACTGGATATCCATTTATGCAGTCATGTATGTTCTGGGATTATCCTTAGGCATTAGTTTATCATTTATCCATTATCTTGCAATTCTTCCCCTTGGCACTATTGCCGGCATGCTACCGATTAGCATTAGCGGCATTGGCACGCGCGATGCAGTCATTATCAGTCTTTTTGGATTATTTGGCGTGACGGCAGCAAAAGTTTTTTCCATGTCTTTAATTAATCTCGTTCTTGTTGGACTTATTCCATCGATTATTGGGATTATATTTATACTCCGCGAGAAATAATCATTTTATTTTCAAATTGAGTTTAATACCCCGCAGCTTGCGAGCAGTTTCATTTTAGCACATAAATAAAAATAAGAAAATAAAACTGCGA
>CAYIPM010000062.1:0-5775 GCA_964365195.1 Candidatus Woesearchaeota archaeon | reverse complement strand
TGTTGTTCTTTTTGACTCATACCTGTGTCTACTTTTTTTGCCTGTCCGACAAATATTTTTGAGGTGATGCCTGCGATTTTATTTAACTGCTGATTTATTTTCACGACGGTGTCACGATACTGCGAAAAAACAATCATTTTATTTTTTTTATTTTTCTGCATTAAATTTTCTGCAATTGCACTAAGCTCAAGCAATTTTGGATGCTCTTTATTTTTTGCGATTAGTTCGTTTATTTTAAGATACGCTTTGGTAAACTCTGGATTTTTTATTATCTGCTGTACTGCCTTTGATTTTTTTTGCGCTGCTTGATCAAACATTGATTTGACGTATAATTGAACTGCATAGAGTGTTTGTGTTTCGAGCAGCTCTATTAAATGCGCAAGTTTAATTGCCTGCGCTGCAGCACTTGCCGCAGAAAATAGATTAAAATTCTTGCTTCCTGATGATATTTGTCCCATTATTTTTGATTGCAGCTGCAATATCTGTGTTTTATTGGCGGGACCAAAGAGCACTTTCCTGTTACGCAGTTCTTGAATTTTTTTTTGTTGCATATTTTTTATTATATCAACTATTTCTTTAAATTCGGGTGGAAATTCCAATTGAATTGTTTTGAATTCTAAATCTTGCAGGTACTCCTTTACATCATCGCTGTCGCGGGTTCGCAGCTCTATAGATTCTATTGCAAGATTTTTTGCTATCTGCTCAATTGTTTTTCTATCAGTGCCAGGTGAAGCAGTAAGACCCAGCACTCTCTTATTTATAGCTTGCTCTTGATATTTTTTTGCAATATATGTATACGCATAATTTTTTAAGGAGCGGTGCGATTCATCGACAATAAGCAGTGTGATATCTTTCAGAGTATACACCTCATTTTTTACATCATTTTGAATGCACTGCGGCGTTGAAAAAATAATATCTGCGCGCGAGTAAAGTTTTTCTCTTTCTTTACTTTGCGTTTTGCCAGTGAACAAGCATAATTCAGCAAATAATTCTGGGAGATGTTTTTTGAAATAGTGCAAATGCTGTTCTGCAAGAGGTTTTGTTGGCGCAAGAAATAAAACCTTTCCTTTCTGCGTTTTTAAAATATGAATCGCAAGCATTAATGCAATAAGCGTTTTTCCAACGCCGGTTGGCAACACCACCAGACAATTCTTATCCTTGCAACTTTCAAATATTTTTTGCTGGTATTCTCGGGGTTTTATTTTATTAAGCTCATCCATTTTTATTTTATTATAGGAAATAACATTAATTTTCGTGCTTTTATTTGTTATTTCCTATCTATAGTAAAAGACGTAAATTTTTAACCATATTTGTACGTCTTTTCCTAATAAGTCAACGACAAATCAGTCAAATATTAATGTCGTTGACTATAGCAAATTACAAAAAACTTCCGATTATTAAAGTAATTTGCTATAAAAAGAGAGTTGTTGTATTAAAGATTGCTGTTTTGAAATCTTTGTGAAATAATCATTAAAAAAATCCGACGAGCGCGAAAAGGATTGCAAAAAGAAATACAAGTATTGCCCAGGTGATAAACGAGCCAAAAAATATTTTTGCGCCGTCGAGCTGACTCACAGGAATTAAATTCCATGCTCCATATGCGAGCGCATAATAACCACTATCAACAAAAAAAGAAAATTCCGTGAACAATGCAAGAAGGTACATAATCACGGCATACGCAAGTATTGCATACATGCTGTAGCTGGCAGTGAACGCAAAATCAGATTCATTCATTAATTCTTTTCGCAATCCTCGACGATATCCTTTGGCCTTTAAGATGCGGCGCCATCTCATATTTTCTGCATCAAATTGGAAAAACGTTAATGGTTTTATATAGCCCAGCGAAATAATAGTAATTACAAGCGGCAGAATAATTCCCATTGGCAGTGGTTTTTTTGTACGTGCCTTTGTTTTAAAACCGAAGCGAGACATTATCCAAAAACTATGTTCTATTTGCATTGCATGCTCAACTCCTGCAATTTTTTTTACGAAAAGTGTGAGAGGTATGATAATAATCATTGTAATCAGTCCAATAAGTGTTTGGAGCATATTGAGCGTTGGAAAAAGAAAAATGAGCAGTGCGCAGAACAGTGCTATAATGATAATGAATATTTCTTTTTCAGAAAATGGGCGCGCTCGATCTATATGCTGCCCCTCTTTTTTTTTGTTAAACGGCTGATAACTTTCCTGCATAGTAATTAAAAGAATTTTATTTATATAAATCTGTTTGTTCGTATGTTTGCACTATTTGATCAGGTGATTTCAAAAGAGGCGCTGCATTATAGAAAAGTATTTAAATAAGTGGAGGGTTTTGCTTACATGTTAAAGATAAAAAAAGTGAGTGAAGTCATCGGGAAAAAAGTTTTTACTGATGGCGGCGATTTTTTTGGTGAAGTTGAAGAAGGAAATTTGATTGAAAATAAAATTGAAGGCTGGAGAATTCGTATTTCAAGTTCTATGGGTGGATTTTTAGGCGGTGCCAGAGGCGTTATTATCCCTCACCAATTTATTCGAGCTATTGGCGATGTTGTTCTTGTATCACGCTCAAGCCTGCCGCTTGAAGAAGGCGAGGATACTGTCCAAGAAACAGTTGACTTAAGCAAAGAACGAAGCGAAGCAAGCATGTCGATGTAAAAAAAGTGGACGCATATTATTTAGAGATAAATTTTATTATCTTGAGCAAACTGTTTTTGCTTTTAGAAAATATTTATATACCTTCGTCGTTATTAATAGTATAATTAGAACGAGGACGCATGACTGAACCATTATTTATTTCGCCGTTTTTTCTTGATTTTATTTTACCATTTATTTTGGTGTTTACCTTAATTTTTGCGATTTTGCAGAAGACAAAATTATTGGGGGATGAAGTTAAACAAATTAATGCGATTATCGGACTGACTGTTGGCTTGATGCTTATTGCATTTCCACCTGCACGCGCATTAATTGTTTTACTGATGCCTTTTTTGGCGGTGATTGCAGTGATTTTACTTGTGTTTATGTTATTGTATGGATTTGTCAGCAATAAAAAAGATGGTGATGTGCTTGGTGATTGGTGGAAAATTGCATTTGGCGCAATCATTAGTCTGGCACTGGTGAGTTATTTTTTAATTATTAGCGGTTATTGGGATTTTGTCTGGAATTTATTTTTCAGAGGCGAAGGCGGCATGATTTTCACGACGGTGATTATGGCTATTGTGATTATTGGCGCGATTGTCGCAGTGATACGAGGATAATTTTTTATTTCTGCTCAATTATTTTGAAAGTGTTACAATAACGATACTGGTGTACCTTGGTTCAATAGTAAAATCTTTTTGATCTTAACACAAAAAAATTAGACGTCGCTTTACGATTGATTTTTTCCGTCTTATCAAATCATATCAGCCTTACATTTTAGAATAAAATGAATACAAATCCGAAGAATTTGCTGATAGAAATATATATAAATGTTGTAATCGAATTGATATAATAAAAAGGTGTGATGAAAAAAAAATGGCATTTCCCGCTATTGGATATGGATTTTCAATTGGTGATTTATTAAACAGTTGGGCAAGCATGGGTGTGTTCGCGTATTTGTTGCCGTTCTTAATGATTTTTGCGCTGGTGTATGGTATTTTATCGAAGACAAAAGTTTTGGGTGATAATAAAGGGGTTAATGCGACAATTGCATTGGCATTTGGACTGCTTGCCTTACAATTTGATTATGTTGCCGGATTTTATGCAAGTATTTTTCCGTATGCTGGAATGGGCTTAGCCGCCTTTTTAATTGCGATGATTTTTTTAGGAATGACTGGCAGTGAGAACAAAGGATGGGGACCTATGTCTTGGTTAATTATTGGCGGAGTAATTTTTATTGTTGTCTTAATGACGTCGCTGTCTGATTTATTTTGGCTTGGAGGAAGCGCAGCTGGTCTGGCTGGTGCTGCTCCTGCATTATTTGCCATAGCTCTTGTCGTCGGCATTATGTCGTTAATCATTTGGGGAAAATAAAAAAATGGCTGCGGATATTACTCCTATTTTCTGGTTTATTCCAATTTTAAGTTTTTTATTTGTCTGGATTATTGTGTATGCGTTATTAACAAATACAAAAGTTTTGGGTGAGAATTCAATCATTAATGGTTTTATTGGGCTTATTATGGCAATAATTTTTATTAGCTTCTCATCACTGCAATTTTATGTTGAAACAATTATTCCCTGGTTTGTCGTCTTAGTGATTTGCGTTTTTTTAATGCTTTTATTAACGGGGTTTTCACATGGAAAGATTGAGAACATTATGAATAAGAAATTTTTTGGCTGGGTTGTTGTCTTACTTCTTGTTTCTATTTTTTTGATTGCTGCAATTCGTGTTTTTAACCCAATATTTCATTCTGATCTAATTGTGACGTCGGGAGAAAACACCAGTTTATTAGAACAGTTGCGAGAAAATCTCGGCGGTAAAATTTTTGAAACCTTGATTTTAGTGATTGTGATTATTGGCATTGGCTGGTTTATGATGAGGAAGAAATAAGTTTTTTGTATTTTGAGTTTTGCGAACACAAGAGTTTGTTTTTTTGAGATAAGATTGATATTTTGTATTGTTGGTATAACCAACAGAAAAGCTTATAAATATCATTTTTGTTTGTAGTAGTATCATGGACGAAAATTTATTAAAAAATAATATACATACTTTTTTGCAGTCTGCAGAACTTGTTTTTGAAAATAAAGATTTTACTTCAGCGACGATTCTCTATTTTAAAGCATTATTCTCTCTTCTTGATTTGATTATTTTACAGATTACCGGCAGGATGCCTAAAGATCATTCTGAACGATTTCGTCTGTTAGAAAATAATCGAAAAGATCTTTATCAAACTTTGGACACTCTTTATCCTCTGTATAGAGATACGTATACCGCGGTAATAAAAAAAGAAGATTGTCTCACTATAAAAAAAAATGTTGAAGGAATTATTAAAAAAGAAAGAATTTTTGAAAATTATTAATGAATTTTTAAAAGAAAAAGAAATTATCGATATAATTATATTTGGGTCATTTGTTCGTGGAAAAGAAAAACCAAAAGATATTGATATTATTATTATTTATACCGATAGCTTTAATACCCTCATTGAAACAAATCATTCTTTGAAAAAAAAGCTTGAAAAATTTGGGATTATTGATGTAATAGGCAAACGATATAGTGAACTCTTTTCTCCTACATTTCTTGCACGAGAATCTCTTCTATCAGAAGGATTCAGCATGAAAAATAAGGATTTTTTTTCTCATGGCTTAGGATATGTAAATTTTATTTTATTTAAATACTCTCTTAAAAAAATGGATAAATCAAAAAGAATGCAATTTTATTATAGTTTATATGGGCGCACTCAGAAAAAGGGTATTTTAAAAAAATATAATTGTTATAAATTTTCAGATACGATTATTCTTTCTCCCATTGGAAGTTCTGAAATGATCAAAGAATTCCTACAGAAATGGGATATACCTTTTTTGGAATTTCCAATATTAATTCCCCTAAAAATTGAACAGTATATACTGAAAAAGGAAAAATGATAATAAAATCAGAAATAAAAAGAATTGTACGAAATGAAAATAAAAAAATAAGTACGTTTGCATTGAATAAGATTAATGATATTATGAATAAAAAAATTGAGTATATAATAAAAAAATCAGTTAAGAATGCTGATTTTGAGGGAAGAAAAATAATTAAAGAAAAAGATATACCTGAAGATTAATTATTAGTATATAAAGTATAAAGGGTTAGCCTTTTTAGGTGCTAACCCTTGTTGTGTT
>CAYIPM010000061.1:0-5827 GCA_964365195.1 Candidatus Woesearchaeota archaeon | reverse complement strand
AGCGTCGTAGTTTCCACACGTCTGAAATCCATTACCAGAACATTGCTTAATTCCCAAAGAGGAACATTCATTAGTACAACTTACAACACAATTTCCCGCACTACACACTTGTCCCGTCATACAACTCGTCACACCACTCCACTCCAAACACGAATCAGCGTCGTAGTTTCCGCAGGTTTGATAGCCATTGCCAGAGCATTGCTTAATTCCCGAAGGGATGCACTCATTAGTACAACTCACAACACAATTTCCTCCGCTGCAGCTTTGTCCACTTGGACATGCAGCTAAATTTTTCCACTCCAAACAAGAATCAGAATCTCCGTCGACAGCGCAGATTTGTGGAATGCCAGAAGCAGAGCATTGCTTAATTCCCGTAGACGAACATTCGTTTGTGCAGCCAGTGGCATTGGAAATACATGCTCCATTACTGCAGCCGTTTGCACAAGTGTATTGATTATACATATAAAAATCACCAAAACAATAATATTCATATAAATATTTATTATTATTAGAACAACTATCAGTTACACCGTCGTTATAGGCGTCAACAACTGTTCCTCTGACAAAATAATTCTTTCCGCCATCGGTGTCTGTGCAACTAGGCGCTTTCAATACATTATCATTTCCAAAATAATTTTTAAAAAATTTTTGCACATTATTTTGTACATCATCAAGCAATCCCGCAGACACAAAACTTGTTGATACAAGTACAACAACACTTGCTAAAAATATAAGACTAAAGATGCGCTGCTGACCTCTTTTCATAGTATAATAATAATAATAATAATAATAATAATAATATATAAATCCTTCTGGGGTTAAATGAATATATTGTAATCAATTAATTTAATTTTAAAATTTCTACTTCTTCCCACCTTTATATTTATGCTCAATTTCTTCCAATAATCGATCCAAAACTTTATGCACGGCCTTATGCAATTCCCAGTCAGCATAACTGGATTCTATTTTTCCCATTGCTCCTCGAACAACAGCATTCAAACTATATTTTTTAGAATTGCCCTCGCGATTATATTCTTTGAGATGCACTTCAAGAGAAATATTCTCTTTAAAATGTCGCTGAATTTTTTTATAATATTTATCCAATAATTTCTGAATAACTTCTCGTTCGCCGCTCATAAGCATGTCAACACCTGCTAAACTTATTTTTGTGGATTGAATCATTATAAGAGTAAGTAAATTAAGAATAAAAACGTTTGGTTTGTGTGTCAAACGTTAATCCCTGTAATTGTTGCATTATTTCATTGGCGCTATCAACACTATCGAATGCTATTTTATTATTCAAAATTTGTCCAACACGCTCATCAGGATACAAAGGATCAATGACGAGCGTGCGCGTTCGATAAATAAAGTAAGCGATAACACCATCGCTGTAACGCACTTCTCGTATATAAAATCCGCTATAGATTCCACTGCTGTTAACAATTTTGTTATCGCTGCGTAACTGAAAATATTTGTCAGACGGTGAAGGACTCGTTTTTTTGATAATTATTTCTTCATTTTTATCTTCGGTTTTTGTTGTAGTCACTCCACGTGTAATATCGTTAACAAAAACATCGCCACCTGTTGCTTCATACGTTGTCAATGGCGCGTCTTTTTTTCCTTTCCATAATTCTGTGCTTACTTTGTTATACAATTCGCCGCGCAAAAAATAACCGCGCGCCCGATGCATGTTTGTTGCGCCGATTTGTGTCAATGATTGAATTGCCTCTTCGCTCGATTGCAGTCGCTGCTTGATAATTGCAGAACTTTCTTGCGAATTGACACTAAATGTGTTGATAAATTCTAAAATTCGTTCTGCAGTGTTTTTGCTTTGCTCTTCAGTCCAATAACCGCTCGTAGCAGCAGTATGAACATTTACTTCGTTTAACGTCGAGGATTCTAAATCCTTATCACGAATGACAGACCGTACAGAACTCGTATCAAGCCAGCATTGGATAGTAGGATCATCGCAATACCCGACTGCTTGCCAGCGATCATACGTTGAATTTGTGCGATCAAAATTTCCAGTGGGCAATATTTGTTTGCCAGGATTTTCACTTGAACAAATTCTAATAATACCTTGTGTTGCTAACGAAGGATTAATGAGTTCACTTGCAGCTTCCCCAATATTTGGTTGCAATAAACTTCCCATTGAAGGCGTTCCCGCAACGCAATCTGACTCGCGGCTAATTTTTTCTTTCACTTCTGCCGCAACAAATGATTCTGACAAAGAATTTAATGCATATGAACTCGACACTTTTCCAAAGCCGCAGTTATCTTGCCCATTCACATTAATGCACAATTGTTTAAATCCACTCGCGGCAGTCAAGTCCCGAGTCTTATCAACTTGCGAACCTCGATTAATATAGCCCCTATCAATAATATAACTACCCAAGCTATTAATGCCTGGTATCGGCGTGTTATCTTTCAAATACACAACATAATATGCTCCAATATCTTTTCCGCCATAAATATGATAATACACTTTATAATGAGAAAGAGGTGGCACGCTCGCTGTTGTCAAACTATTTTCACTAAACCAGGCAGTATATTGCACAGGACTATCTGGCGCAACTAAGTTTTTGAAAAGATTTTTTACATTTCCAAAATTAACAGAAACAAAAGACTTGCAAATCTGTGTGCCAAATTCAGTGCCTGCCGTTGCAAAGCTGCGACTGCTGAATGCTTTAAAAGAATTAATAGCGTACACATTGGTAAAATACGTCGCGGTATTTTTTGCATTGTCCCATGCATTCTGCACTGTCAAATATTCTCCGCCGCCGCGCGCGCCGCTGCTTCCTAATAATCCTTCAAATAATCGAGGAACTACAACATCAGCAATCGGCGCTGCTTCTCTCCAAAAAAATTCACATAAATACACACTTTTAATTTCATCACAAATACCAACGTTACTTCCCGTCGCAATACTTTCATTCAAGCAATCAACTGTAGAATTAAGAATGCTCACATAATTTTCTAAACCTGCATTAACTCCACTTAAACAAATCGGAACTGCAACACCTTCCTGTGCATTCGGCAAACATAATAATAAACTGCCGACAACACCTGACTGAATTACATTATCAACTCTATACTTGCCGCCCAAATCACACCGTGACGACGGACAAATCACGGGATCACACACATTAAAAAGCAGCGTGCAATCTGCAATGCTCATAAAATCAGTGCAGCGTCCTTCTTCACCGCCAAATGCAGTGCCAGAATTAAAGCTTCTTCCCTGAATCGTAATTTTACTTTTTCCATATTGGCGCGCAGCTTCTTGCAATGCGCGATTTGCTTTCTCAACAAGCGCTCGCGATGCTTCAATAGTTAATCCGGGAAAAATAACATCGCTATTCACACCAACATTATAATACCGGCAAATATCATCGCTGCTTTTTTTAAATTCAATTAATCCATTTGGCCCAACATTACAAATATAAAAATTAACCACGCGGCCGCTCTCATCATACGGTTTGCCAAAACCAGTCAACACATACGTCAGTTCAACATACCAGCCATTATTCACGTCGAACGGAACTTCTGCAGGCAAACCTTTATACGGAGCCTGTTCAAAATATTTCACATGCAATTGATCAGGCATATACATTTTATTTTGATACGCTTGCGCATCAGCTTGTTTTATTTTTGTCAAGCTCGCTAAATTCATATAACTCAAAACAATCTCACGTGCAGCAGCGCTGACTGGTCTTCCATCGGCACGATACATTTTTCCGCCCTCTTTCGGAGAATAATAATTATCTTTTTCACTATATACAACTTCCACAACAATTTTTCTGCCACCAATTTCATCTAATACTGCTTTATCAGTAATACTGAATTGCGTTTGTCCACCAATAACTTTTTCTCGAGGGATAAAAACTATGACCGCACGTTCACCCTCTTTAAAATGTCCTTTTCCATACACATCATGATTGCTATCCTGCCCAGTAATAGTCTTAATATATCCATGCGTCACACTATCGCTGGTAGGATTTGTCGTCGCAATTCCAAGATTATACTGGCTTGCCTCTTTTTCAGAACTTGCAGCATCTTGATATTCAACATTATAATTTTTCGTTTCAATTAAAACGCGGCTCAATTCGCGCTGTGTCATGTCCGCTAACACACTGCTTTCATTCACTCGCTTTGTTTCCATTAATACCATAATATCTCGTCGCTGTTCATGAGTTAGTGTATCCCATTTGCAAATGCTATTTTGACTATCGCCAAAAGTAATAGTTGTTTTTTCCGCATTTGATAAACTCACTTGATTTTTCTGCTTGACACACCACTCATCAAATACTTTTTTAAAATCTGCATCCACTGCTTGTGAATCAACCTGATTATTAAAAAGTCCTTTCTGGGTATACTTGTCGCTAATAGTTCCTAAAATATCATTTACTTTTTTGATGTTGCCAGAATAAATTTTTAAATCGTCCTCAATAATTTTTTTCTTGTCAAGCAAGCATGCTTCAACACTCACGTAAACTTTTCTATTAACCTCTGCCTCACATTTTTCATTCCATCCGCCGCTATTGGTCATTAATAAATTTCTACCCAACGATTCGCCGCTGGCGCCATTAATTAAATTCTTTGCAGTTAGAATAGCAGATGTGCCAAAACACGCAGTTTTCAATCCACTTACAACTGCGCTTAATTTTTTATTCACGCCATTCCACATTGCAATAGATTCCTGTAAACCTTTAATCATTTCTTTTGTTTTTTGCGGACTAAGGCGTATGCCTCTTTTTTCAATCCCGATTTTAAATTGAAAACTTGAACTTGTTTGTGGTCCATAGCCGCGGGATAAAATTTTTAATTTCACTTGCTGTTTTACGTGCACTGAATTCAACCGAACATTCACGCCATTAAAAGAAACTGCTTCATTAATTTTTAATCGCTGCGTGCGGCTGTCACTACTGGTGCCCTGGCTTCGCTCATACACAACATCAGCATAATCTTGCCCAAGATTTGTAATATAAAACTGATGAACATATCCATCTTTAGAAACACTCACGCGTTCGCGCAATGTTATTTTTCGCTCATTCCCATCGATAAAAAATGTTGCTTGCGCTTCTTCTCGCCCTGGAGTGCGAACATCAAGTAAACTTATAAAAAAATTATCATTAAGAATCTGCACAGAACTGGTTGATTTGCTTGTGTCATACTGCAATAAATTTTTTCGCTCAGAGCTGGCAGTCGAAGCGGCATTTGTTTCAGCATATGATTCAAGAAGCTTCAGATAATATGAATCTGCTTTTGCATCATTGCCAAATAAACTGGACAGGCGTGCAGCATGTAATAATCCTTGTGCGGCATACGCATCGTCTTCGACTAAATCCATTTTTTCCTGCGGATAAACGCTCGCAAGTTCATCATATGCTTGTGTTGCCCGATCATAGTAATCTGCTGCAAGCCGCTGTTGTTCTGTTAAACTTGTGTCAACAAATTGTTTGTCATCTGCAACACTAATTTTATTCAAAAAGATATCAGAATAACTTTCCGATTCAAGAATAATATGCGCAGACGCTGTCACAGAAACTTTTTTCAGTTCATTGTTAATAGTTTTTTCTAAATTTGAAAAATCTTTTGTATTTTGTATAACTTTCCCAACAAGTAAAGAATATTCTTTTGACTGAAAGTCGCTCTCATCAAATAAGTTCACATCCTGAATAACAACAGCATATGGTTTCTTTTCTTGATTCTGTCCGACAAACGCCAGATATATTTTATCCTTAATTTTTTCTCCAACCCGTTTTTCTCCGACGTTAAAAAATGCTTTTCCGCTTGATAATTGTAAGACAATTGTCTCTTTGCCGCTGCA
>CAYIPM010000060.1:0-5852 GCA_964365195.1 Candidatus Woesearchaeota archaeon | reverse complement strand
GAGTTGCGTCGTAAAAATTCTAATTAGAAAATCGCTGCTGAGAAATTTCTGTAAGGCCGCCACAGCTTGCTTTCGGTTCGGTAGGAAATTTCAACGATTTTCTTTATTTACTTGATTTGACTCACTCATCAACGACAAAATTTGTTCGATAGCCTTAAATACAATTCATTCTCTTTCTTTTAGTGAAAAAAAAATATATTCGAGTGGAAAAGGGAGCTCTACTAGAGAAAGCGACATTTGCGGGCGGTTGTTTCTGGTGTATTGAGCATGCATTTCAACTTATGCTAGGTGTTATTTCTGTAAGAAGCGGTTATGCTGGAGGAAAGGAAAAAAATCCGAGTTATGAATCAGTTGTACGCGGACAGACCAGCCACAGGGAAGCCATTCAAATCATCTACAATCCGAAAAAAATTTCTTACGAAAAAATTTTGGATTTTTTCTGGAAAACCATTAACCCCACCGATGCTGGCGGGCAGTTTGTTGACAGAGGAGAACAATATACCACTGCAATTTTTTATCACACACAACAGCAAAAAAAATCAGCTGAACTATCAAAGAAAAAATTACTTTCGATTAAAAAATTTGACAGTATCGCAACAGAGATTATTCCATTTACTACGTTTTACGAGGCCGAGGATTATCACCAAAATTATCACACAAAAAATCCAATTCAGTATGCACGCTATGCGCGCGGGTCAGGGCGAGAACAAATCTTAAAAAAAATCTGGGGAGAGTTGCAAACACAAAAAACATCAAATGATGACTTAAAAAAAAGACTGACACCAATACAATATCGGGTTACGCAAGAGTGCAACACTGAACCGGCATTTGAAAATGCATATTGGAACACCAAAGAAGAAGGCATTTACGTCGACATTATTTCTGGTGCTGTGCTCTTTTCTTCGCGGGATAAATTTGATTCGGGCACTGGCTGGCCATCATTTACGCAACCCCTTAAAAAAGAAAATGTTTTTGAAAAACCCGACAATACTCTTAGCGTGAACCGCATTGAAGTGCGCAGCAAACATTCTGACTCGCATTTAGGCCATGTGTTTAATGATGGACCTGCCCCTCGAGGAAAACGCTATTGCATGAATTCTGCAGCATTACGCTTTATTTCCTTGAAAGATTTAGAAAAAGAGGGATATGGAGAGTATGTATCTTTATTTAAGAATAAAGGAAAATGATTATGTCCATAAATCTAAAACCACATTCTTTAGAATGTGATCGTAGTTTTAAGTTTTAGATTTTGGATCATCCTAAAAACAAGTGCCTGCTCACACCACACTTTTAAGTGTGGGTGAAACAATTGTTTTTTTGATAGTGAAAGACGTAAATTTTTTACCACATTTGTACGTCTTTCCCAATAAGTCAACGACAAATTGAGAAAAAATTAATGTCGTTGATTATATGAAGAGGAAATTTTAAGTGTGAAACGTTAAGCTTAAATATGATTATTTGAGAGAAGTTATTATGAAAAATATAAGTGATTGGTATCCGCCAAGCAAATATGTATTCTATCCTCTCTATAAATTTTATAGAAAAAATATGGGGCTGAATATGTACATCAGTAATCTTGCCACGTGGGCTTCCAGCGCATTATTTCATGCAGCAATCTTTCTTCCAAAAGAAAATTATACTAAAGCTGTAATTTTTGGAGGGATTTTCCTCGGTTTAGGCACACTTTCGACGAGTTTTAAATTATTAGAAAAAAAATATTCCAATAAAACTATAGTGAAAGACATAAGTCTTTCCCTATCTAGTCAACGACAAACTGGGGGAAATACTAAAGTCGTTGACTATATTGACGATTTAGTTGATTGAATGTTTTCCAGCCATTAATAAGACATTCAAAAACATTTTTATATTTTAGTTAATGTATTGCACCAATGGATAATCAATATTTAAAAAACATCAAAACGGGAATGAAAGTTGTTGTTTTTACGAGCCGGAAAAAATATTCGACGGGCATTGTCAACGAAATTGCTGCGCGAACGCCTTTCAACGAAGAGGGCATTATGGTGCGCTTGAAAAATGGAGATGTAGGCAGAGTAAAAAAAATTATTTTGAATGAGCTTGAAGAGAATGAACAGAATGCTGCAGAAATAAAAAAATTGATAAAACAAGGAGAATCATATCACACTGAATTTAAAGCGAGCGCATTTTGGAGCATAACTTATAATCCTGAAAAAATAAAAGAGAGTAAGTCTTTTGAACTACGTGAATATGGACAACGCACCTCAAAAATAATCATTGCAAAATCATTGGCAGCATTTCTTAACAGCGATGGAGGAAATTTGATTATTGGCGTGAATGAAAACAAAGAGTCTGATAGATTTGAGATAGTTGGTATTGAAGAAGACATGAAAAAAATAGGGGGCGGTGGAACTGATCAGTATAAACGCGTGCTTATCGATGAAATTTTGCGCGTGTTTTTTCCGTCGAAATTATATAATCATCTGCAAGATTATCTTTCAATTTCATTTGCAACCATCGAAGGAAAAACAGTGTGCTGGATAAAAATAGCACCGAGTGATTTTAAAATATTTTTAAAAATAAACAATAAAGATGTTTTTATGATTCGTGTTGAATCAGAGAACAGAACGCTCGATGGAGAAAAACTTGTTGATTATTGTTTGAGGCGTTGGAAGGGAAGATAATTATAATTTCATCACCTTAATGTTTAAATAATATTCTCACATTAATTAAAAATGAAAGAGATGAATATATTACAAAATGAAAAAGATGAATATCTTACATTTTCAGTGGAAGGATCTATTAAGAATATTCCTTCTGTAAGTTTTGATATTTTACGCGTCGGTTATTATATGCAGGGACAATTTGATGCTCATAAAAAAAGCGAATCAACAAGTCCTAAAATAATTACTTATCTTTACAAAAATGAATCTCCAGAAACAACTATGAATATAATATCTTATGCGGATATGACAAAACAAAATGTTGGAGAAATAAAAAATATCTCTTATTCTCATTTAGAAAAAATAATGGCGAGAGGCCCTTTTATTGTGATGCGCTCTCATAACCGAAAATTAGAGCTTGTTGCTGCAAATGCTTATTTTAATGATCGCATACAACGATTGGAACTATTTTTAATTGGACAAGAACTTAAAAAAAATAACAATAAATTATCATTTTTAATTGAGTATTATTAATTGAGCATTAAACTATTTTTACTATATCATGTCTTTCAACACGCTTGTCACACAAATTGAATCCTCGTCTGAATTTAAGGCGTTTAAGCAAAAAAATCCTGATGCAGAGTTATGCGCGGGATTTTTTGTTATTGATTTAGCAAGAAAAGACAACAAGAGCGCGCTTGATTATAAACACGGTGATAGTATCTTTACTTTTTCTGCTGAAGACGAAAAAATAAAAATTGAAGAAGACGAACTTATTACTATTGCAGGGAGACCGCCCTTACAAAAAATTGAGAGGAGCGTCACTGTTGACATTAATGAGATAAAAAATATTGCGCTTTCATCCCTTATTCATAATAAAATTATTTCAAAACTGCAAAAAATAATTGCGGTGCTGCAGCGACACTCTCTCGACGGCAAAGATGAAAAACAGGTATGGCACTTGACGTGCATGCTTGAGGGGATGGGCATTGTAACAATTATTGTTGATAGCGAAAGTGGAGAAGTCATAAAGTTTGAGAAAAAAAATGTCATGGATTTTATGAATGTGAAAAAAGCGTGAAGAAGCCGTGATTTTTCTCCTCGAAAGGATTATAAATAAAAAATTGTTTATTGTTATGAGGTTAATTGACAATGGGAGAGGTTGATGAGATTATTAAAAAAATAAGTCCGCACTATGCAGTGCATGGGCCAAATCTTGAACATAACCTCGTGTATGATTCTGCGAGCGAATCTCTTGAACCGCTTTATTTTTGGATTTTGGATTTTATCGGAAAAATAGGATGGAACGCTGAAAAAATTGTCGACAATTTTGCGTCGTCGCCAGGCAGCGGCCATTTTTCAGAACTGGGATTAAAAAAAGCGCAGATGCAAGAGCAGGCATCAAAAATAATGACAACGATTAACAGCATTTTGCGCAGTGTTTTAAATTTAATTTATGATTTAAAGGAATTTCAGATTCGATTAAGCCATTATGACGCAGCGCGTTCGCCTGATAAAAATGTCAAAGAAGCAGGCATACTGGCGTTAAAACAAATTTGGATGGACAAGGTTGATGTATTGCGCGGACAAGGAAGCATTAACGCTTTATCGAGCGGAAATCTGCAATTTGTCACGCTGCGGGACGCATTTTTTTATACAAACAGCGCTGCAGAAATTGAAAAACTTGATTTGAATGATCGCGTCAAAAGAATTCTTAAGCCCCGTGTACAGGAATTTTTTGAATGGCAAAAACGCAGTGAAACAGAATTACGAAAACGATTTGAAATTGAAAAAGCGTATTTGAAAAGCCAAGTTGATTCATTGAAATTGCAAGCGCGTTGGGCACAACCTTATTTAAGGGCGGCTGAACGCTTAGCACAAAATGAAAAACTTGAAAACGAAGCGGCACTAGTGACTGCATTTAACACCATGTTTCTGCAATTAACGCTCCTCGGAAAAAAAGAAATAAGCATTGAAGGGTCTGCAACACCGACGAGAATGAATACAAGAATGAATCCTTCAGTATTACCTAGGGAATTTAAGCATATGGCAAAAAAATTACGAAAATATTATTCTGTCACCATCATTGACTTTACCTTTATTGGCATCCCATCAAAAGTCGGACAGCACTATGTTTTTGGCGGCAAAGCAGACATTAAATTTAAAGCATATGGATTAAATGAAGACGAACTACTTATGCTCAAACAAAAATTAAGCGATTCGTATATTGAAGATTCGCTACGACTCGTGCAAGGCATGACTGAAGACTCCATAAATCAATTAAAAATAGATTTAGATGAATTTCTTGGCGATGGAAAAAAAGAAGAAAAAGAAAAGACGGGAAATCCTTTCAGCGCATTATTTGATTTGAGCGGCTTTACAAAAAAGCAAGAAAATCCAAAAATAAAACTTGCGCTGAAACTTGAGCAATTAAAAGAAAAAGGTGTGAAAAAAGATTCATATGCTGAAGCATTTTTGCGCAACATTGCTATTGCCGGAAGCATGGACACCACGTTTTTGATTTATGACATTTTGAAAAAATCATATGGCATGGCTTCATTTGCCTATGGCGGAGAAAAAGGATCTATACGCAATATTGCAAAAGCGCCGACGACAAAAGCAGAAAAATTATTTGGGCTGAAGGGATGAAAAAATTTTAGAATAATCTTGCGGGATTTTTATTCATACAACTTCCTATGCAACAGTTCTCTTGTTATGCTAAAAAATGAATAGATTATAAAGAGTGAGCCAATCAAAAGTGAAAGATGAAAAATATATTCGATTAAATTAAATCCTGCAAATTGGCTGTCTCAATTGATCGATGCGCAATATCATGTGGCCACCAAGATATTATTCCCCATATTAAAAAGATAAATGAAAGAATAATACGAAATTTAAAATTATGCGGCACGAGATTTAGTAACGGCAGACCTTTGAAAAATAAAACAATTCCCAATCCTAATGCGAATGATTCAATGAGCGACAATATCAAAAAATAAGGAAGCTGCTGCGGTGTTGCCTTATGCGCATGCACCGGATCAGGCCACATTTCCAGTGTGACATAAAATGCCGACGCTGTAATAATTATTACAATCAGACTTATGATCGCTCTTTTCATATGTTTAATATACTTTTTGTTTATAAAATTTCTTCTTTTTTGGCGTTGTCCCAAGTTCTAAAAATTAAAACCGAAAAATAATTATTCTCAAACAA
>CAYIPM010000059.1:0-5905 GCA_964365195.1 Candidatus Woesearchaeota archaeon | reverse complement strand
TAGTAAAGACATTAAATCGTTAATTAAATTTTCTGCAGATAATCTTAATTATACTCCAGAAATTCAAGGAAAAGGTTTAATAAATATGTCGAAAGCTATAGCAATTAATGAAAAAATTCCTGAAATTATTATAGAATTAGACAAGCCAGAATTTCCATTTCAAAAAATTATAGGAACTGCAAAAGGAATTTCATATGAAATTTATTTATCAAAAAAACAAACCAATCTACAATGGATAAAACTTTACGAATCATCTCTTGTGGTTGAGAATAGTACTTTGTATGATTGGGATATATCTTCTCTTTCAAATGGGGAATATTATTTAAAGTTAGTAGTGCATTTTCCTTCTTTTTCATTAGAGGATATTATTGTCTATAAAAATAGTGCTACAGAAATTACTTATCCCCTTTCTATTATTAATTTAAATCCCAATAATGATTATGTTTTAGATTCACGTAAAAAAATACAAATTAATGGAACTGTAAGAGGGTCACATTTTGAAAAATATGAGCTGCAATGGTGCTTTTCAAATAGTTCCTGCTTTCCTTATTCTGGGGCCGGTTCGTATGAGTGCAGAAAAATAATGGATTATGATTTAGCCAGTTGTAATTCCGCTGGATTTATTATAGAAAATAACTCTCGTATGATTCACAATAATATATTAGGTTACTGGGACATTCCAAAAAATCTTAAGAATGGCTTTTATACCCTACGGCTTCTTAATTATGTTAATCATACTGTTCAAGAGGATAAAATTAGAGTATATATTGAAACAGAATATGCCACTGGATGGCCTCAACGCGTTTATAATTATTCAACTTTAAATTGTTATTTTACGGAAGTACTCCATAAACAACCGGTTGTAGCAGATATTAACAATGATAATACTAAAGAAATTTTATTAATTATAAAAAATAAGGTTTACGCATTTTATTCAAATGGCAGTATGGTTGCTGGATTTCCTTATGAATTGCCGATGCAAGGAAGTGGAACAAGCGCTGGAGCTGGTTTTAAATTTGGTCCGACTGTTGGAAATTTTAATAGTGATAGAAATAAAGAAATAGCATTTGGTGATATGCAGGGATGGTTATACATAATCGATAAAGATGGAAAGAATTTGTCTGGATGGCCGAAAAAAATTTTGATGGGAGCAATAAATCCTCCTCGTATTGCTGCAAGTGATTTGAATAATGACGGATTTGATGAATTAATTGTTTCTGCATGGCCTGGTTGGGATTATGTAATTGATAAAGATGGAAGAAATCTACCGGGATGGCCTAAACAATTTTCTCTTCCATGGGCTACTTCAGACAGGGGTCCTAGTATAGGCGATCTAAATAGGGACGGGAAAAAAGAATTAATCTTTTTTGATATGTTTTTACAAGGTTTTGCTAATCCCACAATAATAGTTACCGATATTCAGGGAAATATTCTTCCTGGCTGGCCTAAAAATTTGGGAGTTGGAAAGGATGCTACGGTTGGAGCAGGAGCAATAAGTCCTCAAATTATAGATCTTAATAATGATGGAAATTCTGATATACTCTTTATGTATAATAATTCTTTATACGCGTTTGATTATCTTGGAAAAAACCTTACTGGATTTCCCTTTGTAATATCTGAATTAACCAGTGCAATTGCAGGTGATTTGAATAATGATGGAATTAATGAAATTATTCTCTCTGGAAAGTTGAATTCTACTACTCTTTGTGGTTTTGTTTATGAATATAATAATACGCTTATTTTAAAATCTTTGTTTAGTTGTGATTGGCAAAAGGATCAAGTCTATGCTCAATATAATTTGGTAAACGTGAGAAATACTGAGAATCAGATAATTCTTTCCTCTAAATTATATTCTAATGGTCCCTGGGGTATACCAATTCTTCGTGCCTATAATATGGATGGGTCAATGGCAGAAGGCTTTCCAAAAGCAATTAATAGAATGATTATATCGTATGATAGTTTTGGAATTGACGATTTGAATAATGACAAAACGAATGAAATGGTTGCTTTGGATTGTAAAGGAAATCTTATTGTTTATTCATTAGGAGGCAATGCAGACAATAATATTTGGGGACAATATCATCATGATGCTCAACATACTGGCTGTACTGATTGTAATACTACAAAGGTAATCCCTGTTCCTGCATGTCGTGATGATAGAGATAATGATTTTGATGGATTTATTGACACACAAGATAGAGGATGCTGGAAAAATGTGAGCGATGTTTCTAGTTATGATCCGAATGACGACGATGAAAGTAATGAAATATTTAATACTGTGCAATCAAAACTCGTCAATTCTGCCGCATCAATTTTAACCGGACAATTGCAGATAAAGTTTCAGAAAAAAATTAATGGGATTTGGCAAGATATTTCGACAAATGCCTATCAACAAATTACTATTCCTGCAAATGGATTATTAAAATTAGACACAGGAAAAGATAATCTTGGCGCTCAAGTGTTTACAGGATTTAATAATCTAAATGTGAAAGCGAGTTCTGCAGGTGATTATCGCGTGTATGCTCGGTTTGAAAAGAGTGGACAGTTTGTTGAAAGTAATTGGGAGTTTATGGTTGTTTAAAAACATTTTTAATGATTCAAACTGAAACGCTACAACTTCATTTTGAACATATACCAAAACTCGATCATATGTTTTAACAATCCCGGGATAATGCCCGTGAGAACATATTTTTTGTGGGTGAATATTCCGTCGTATTTTCCTAAACTTATCACCATTATTCTTTTTTTGGAGATGTAGGGATGAAGAGGTTTATGCGCTTGCATATTACGTATATTTTTTATAACTGTATTGGCATGATTTTCTGCGTTTTGCGCTAATTTTTCTTCATGTATATCAGCGACGTCGCCCGCGACAAAGATATTTTCATAATCATTCAATTGCAGATACTGGTTTGTTTGAATAAAACCTTTTTCTGTCAAGGTATCGGCAAAATTTTTTTGCATGAATGGAGTATTTGGCTTTATACCAACGCATAACAACACAAGATCTGCCGCAATTTTTGTGTAGTCATTTGTTACAACAATTGATTTTTTAAAATCAATTATCTTCTTGTTTGATTGTATAGTCACGTTTCTTTTTTGGAGAAATTTTTGAGCATAGGCTATTGCTTTGGGATGTTCGCGTGCAAGAATTGTATTTGCATGATCGAGAATGATAATTTTTTTCTCTGGAAAATGAGTTATAATCTCTGCCGCAAGTTCGACGCCGACAGGACCTCCGCCTGCAACAATGATTTTTTCGCTTTTTTTTACCTGCTCAAATGCGTGCTTTAATTCTTTTGCTCGGTCCATTGCAATGACATTTTTATTTTTTATAGGCGGGTTGTAGGAAGATCCCGAGGCAATAACAAGGTAATCAAAGGAAATTTTTTTTACTTTTGCTCCTTTTTTATAATAGACATTTTTACCGTCGATAACTGATACTTCTGCATTAATGAGTTTAGTATGCTTCAGATAATCTTTATGCAGAAGCTGTATTTTTTTAACGTGGAAGGGTTCTACTATTGTCCGCAAGACTCCAGGAGTAAATTCAAAATAATCTTTTGTGTCGATCAATGTTGTGTTATATTCTTTTTCTAGATTTTTTGTAATTAATGCTCCGGCAAATCCACCGCCGATGATGATGACTTTTTTTTGTTGCATAAGAGTAAGAATAAAGAGTGATTTAAAATGGTTTCTGAAGATACTGAGTTAAATATTGTTGGGAAGAAGCAGATAAAACTGATGGAGTTTTAATTCATTTATGCACAAACTGCATGATATGCAAAGTTAATATTGCGCAACCTGCCGCTACTCGAATAATACGCGTGCTTTGCCGTCGCAAAGTCGCGCTTGGATGTTCAAGAATACGCGCGCATCCTTCAATAACTAAAAATAATCCAGCGCTAAATGCAAGAACATCAATAATAATCGGATCTAAATAACTGCATCCTAAAACATTGTTCTGGCCATTCCATTGAACATACGCCGCCAGACCAATTGATAACAAAGAAAAAAATAATGTGACAAGTAATGTTTTCTTAATATTATTTTTTTCTTTTTTTCCTCTTCTCATACATACATCAACAGAAAGGGGTATTTAAAATGTTTTAAGAAGTCGTGCTCTTATTCTCATAAGTAAATACAAGTGGTTTTTTATTACGATCAAGTAATCGATTAATGCGCGCGCTCCCGCCCTTACTTAATTTCGCTTCAACTAACATGCTGCGAGTATCAAACCGCGCGTTTCGCTCAAAAAAATATTGTTCTATTCCATATTCTACTTGCATGCGTTCATTATAAATTGATTGTATTTCGCCCGCAATAAAAATTCCTTCATCGGGTTTCGATAATGAAGCACTTGTATATTGAGAAGTGCCATTCACATCTTTTTCAAGAGCAACATAGACATTATCTCCTTCAGAGGCGTCGGCAATTGTAGGAATTGTATTAATTTGATAACGAATAATAATATATTGTCCTCTAACTAAATCAAACGGATCAACCGGCTGCGTATCAAGAATAATAGTTCGCTGACTCAATAAAGGGAAGGAGACATATAACAAAAATCCTCCTAAGATCATAAATAAGACTAATAACACAAAAAATAATCGCAAGTATTCTTTAGAATATTCCATTGTCAATAAATTGCATAACCGGTTTGTTGTCGCTGCTGCGTTTTTTCAACAAGTCGTTTTCTCCACGATTCAATAAGCCATCCGCCAATGATTAAGATAATACCACCGATGATCGACATAACTGCAAATCCAACTTCACCGCCGATATCCATCCAAAAACCAATATAGCGGGTAATAATATCAACAACAAAAAATAATATTCCTAAGTTGACTAGTTTTGAAGATTTATACCGCACACCATAACCAATAACAGAAAGAATAACAATAATAAATAATATATTATCAAAAAGCCACAGAATAAATAATCCAACGTCAAGTCCACCACTAAAACCGCCTTCAGCGCCAGAAACTAATCCTGCACTGCTGATGAGCAAAACATATATAATAAGAATAGCAACAAAGCTTAAAACTTCTTTACCGCTCAATTTATTTGCGCTGACTGACATTGATATGCCGACAAATGCAGATATCAAAGCAATAACTGAAATTACTATGAGAAAAATCAATACTCCCATAGTTAATTCAAATCCTTCAGGCCATAAATACGGCAATAAAATTTGAAAACTAAAAATATATGTTAAAAGAAGAATATAAAATGCAGTCCAATAGCGGTACACATCAAAAAATGCATGACCCGTCGACTTATGTACCTGTGTCAGCCCATACAAAAATACACCAATGACAAGATAAATAATTGCTAAAATTCCAGGAGCAAAACCTTCAAAATCAAATAAATTTTTTTCGTAAAATGCAACAAATTGCAGACTAACCCATGGTAGAAATTCTATAAGTCCAAGCCATAAACTCGTCGGTGAACCAAAAATATACGCGGCAATAACAATGCCGACCCACGAAAGTAATAATAGATAGGAATATGCTTGAAAAGAAACAGCGAGATTAAATATTTGAGCAATAAGAAAAATACTTAAGGTGTATAACAACGCTCCTAAAAATAAAAGTGATTCGCCTATTTTTGCATAATCGTGAATGCGCAGTATTGTTCCGGCAATATATGCTGCTGCAGTAAACAATACAAGAATCACTATTTTAAATGCAGAAGGAATATCATGCCAGTTTAATGCTAAAAGCCATGCAACACCCAATCCAATGAGAATAGATCCTATAGTTGCAACAATTGCCCCAAAAGAAATATGTTTCTCTTCACCGTATTCCATGAATCATTGAAGTCAAGATGATTTAAAAAACTATCTTTATTACAAAAAATAATACCTCATCAGTATAAATCCGTCAGCAATTAATCCGCCAAT
>CAYIPM010000058.1:0-5974 GCA_964365195.1 Candidatus Woesearchaeota archaeon | reverse complement strand
TTATATTTCCCCGTTTTGTCTTTGACTTATTAGGAAAAGACGTACAAATATGGGGGAAAATTTACGTCTTTTACTATAGAGAGTTTTGAAAAACCTCACATTCAAAACTCTATAAGAAGGACCTTGAAGAGATTTCCTTCGGAAATGTGGGTTATTTAAAGTCCTCTATAGAAAATTGCTGTTGCGAAATTTCTGCAAGACCGCCACAGCTTGCTTTCGGTTCGGTAGGAAATTTCAGCGATTTTCTTTATTAATAACTAAAATTGTTCCACAGACAATAAAAATGATTGCAACAAATAAAAAAAGAAATTGACACGGTTGAGAGTTATTCTGCAAACAATTTAAACACAATTTTTGACAAAAAAACGTATTAAAACCACTGAAAATAAAACCAACGGCTATAAGAATAAATCCTAAAAATTGTGCAATCATAATTACTTGAAGAAAAAAGAATTTTTAAATATTTGCTAAAGAGAATTTTGCAAAATTAACAAAATTCTCTAAGAAGAAGTTTGAAACGCTGAAATTTACTGTTTTTAGAGGTTGTAAATTTCAGAAAGTGAATTATTCAAACTTCTCTAAAGAAACATATAAAAACTGCCCGTCACATTTTCTATAAATGGAAGACAATCGGCTTGAAAATACATACAAGAGTAAAAATTGGCTGGTAAGAACCTATTTTTGTTATAAAATTAATCAGGCAATTCAATTGGCACGCCTAAAAAAATCCGACGTTATTCTTGATTTTGGATGCGGTGGTGGCTGGCTTGAACAAAAATTAAAAAATTTTAATATATATGGATATGATACAAACCCTCAAAAAACTTTCATCAAAGACTATCGGACAATAAAGCCAACAAAAATTTTCGCGCTTGATGTGTTTGAACATATTCCAAAAACAGAATTACAAAAGATAATAGAGAGTTTTAAAAAATTAAATAATCAATTTGAAATAATCGTTTCTATTCCCACAGAAAATTTTCCCTCAAGAAAAGTGCGAAAACTCGTCGGTAAAGAAGAGATTCCAAAAGAACACGTGACTAAATATAAAGATATTTTAGAATTATTACAAAAGAATTTCACCTTCAAACAAAAAGCAAATATTTTTACTGTTACGCATACCTTTGTGTTTGAGCATCCTAAGACTGATTATGTAACTTCTATAAAATAATAACAAATAGAAAAGCTTATAAACTAATTTTATTTAGGCAAATTATGGAGCCAGTATTTTATTTTCCGCGTGAATTAATGAAAGGCAATCCGCTTTTGGTAGATTTTTTAAGTGAAAAAGAGCAGGGAAAATATGAAGTATCCATTGATAAATATACGGGAAAAGCAAAAGATAACTTAAATACTCCACAAAATGCTTCAAATTTGTTAAAAATTCTGCAATTAAATCAGGCAGGAATACCTACAGCAACAATACCTGAAATAATCTCAGCAGCAAGAAATGGTATGAATTTAAGTAAGGTGTATGTCGACGGTAGAGAAGTTTTATTGTCGGGAGAATGTTCATATGTGCAAAATAAATTTCTTGCAGAACAGCTCATAAAAAAATTAAAGCTTACAGTACAAGAAACTCCGTATATTATAAAAGGATTAGGAATACGGCAAAGCGATTCTAAAGATGCGTACTACGGATTAGAATTTATAACAAAAAATGCAGAAGTTATTTCTACTTCAGACTTTCATCATAAAAATAATGGTAGAAAATTTTCTACGATTAATCCAGACTATTCAATTGAATTTGATAAAAATGGCAAATACACTCTGTTCACGAGAGATAATATTTTGTCGAGGCTTTGTGTGAACAGGGATCGCGGCCTGAACTCGAGGAACGATCATCTTGCTGACTCGTACGGCAATGGCAGGGTGGTCGTTATTACGAGCGCCGAAGGTGCGCAAAAATTTTTACAGGAAAGCTAATAAAATTATTATGTGTTATTCTGAGAAATAACACGCGAATTATTTGATATTGGTGCTGTCGCTGTATCAAGATACTTAAATTCATAAATAACTAAAATCGGTTGATCTCCTTGTTGATAGACTTGAACAGGAGTTAACATATCCTGATGTTTTTGCGGATATGCATATGCCCAATCTTCATCTCGTTCAATGACTGAAATAGAATAGTAGCGTGGTTTTTTTTCTAAAACAAACTTGTCCAGTTCTACCTCGCCAGTTTTTTTCATTTCACGTCTATACGACAATTCAAAGGGGTAGACGCTTCGTTCAGAATAATACGTCAATTGCGGCAAGGATCCACCAACAATAATATCACTCTCATTTGAATGTTCTTTAATCCACAAACCAGCCATTTTAATTTCTTGATATGAACTTTTTTTAGATTCAATAAGCGCATCTCCAAACACAAAATTGGGAATAAGTAAAAGAACAAAAACAAAAGCGATAAGCCAAAATGCTTTTTGATTTAAGACATTTTTTAATAACGATTCAAAAAATACCGATGAATAAGCTGCTACAAAAAATAAAAACGGTAATGTTTGCGTAATATAGCGTTGTTCAAGTTGCGGTGCAATATACCCTAAAAATAAAAAAGTAGTTACAAGCCAGACAAAAACAAACGCGCGAACTTGAATTTTTTCATCACTAAAAATTTTATCAATTCCTAAAAATAAATCAATGAAAAATAAAATGCTTCCAAGAACAAATAATGAAAAGAGGGGATATTTCCAGGGAGCAACAAATAAGTTGCTGTAGCCGTTGTTTGCCGCGTCAAGATAAGTTCCATCGAGAATATAGGGCAGATTATTAAAATATAAAAACAAATCAGAGAATTGTGCTAGTTCAACACCAACTTCACCAGTTTGAGATATTCCCTCGATCCCCAAATAATAATTTGTCAGATCAAGTAAAGGATTGCCAAAATGAGCATTATGAATATAGAGCTGCGGTAATAAGACTATAACAAAAATGCCGATTGAAATCCATAATCCTTTATGCGCGAAAATTTTATGTTTTTCTTTTATAACTCCTAAAAACAAAATAGGAAATACAAACATTAAATCCTGCATTCTGGTTAACACTGCTAATCCCGCAAAAATGCCAAATAAGATAAAATATTTTTTCCCTTGGTTTTTCATAAATCCTTTCCAGAAAAATAAAACTGCCGTCAACAAAAAAAATGCAGACGGTAGATTGGTTAATAATCTACCGCTAAAAAACAAAAAAATCCAGGAAAGAGTTATCCCAATACTTGTTAATAAGCCGAGTTTTTTGTTGAACATTTCTGCAATTAAAAAATAACTTACCGCAACCATGCCTGTGGAAATTAATACTACTAAGAGCCGCATGCCAATTTCTCCTGCGCCAATCATAAAAGAAACCATGCCTAAGAGTGGCCATAAAAATCCTCGTCGATAATACCAAATATCAATCATATGAGGATTAACGCCAGCCCATCGTTTTGCAGCAGACATATAATCTGCCGCATCCCACCATAATGCTTGATCATATGTTTTTGTAAAAATCCAAAACCGAATTATTAGTGCAACAACTAAAACAAAAAGAAAGGCTTTATCATAATTATCTTTCATCCATCCAAAAAAGAACTGTTTTAGACTTCGTTTTCTGTGTTTCAGTTCATCCCCATTTTCAGTGATAGACTGTTCGCTCTTTTCTGGAGAATCCATAAATTTCTATGGAAAATATCATTTAAATGCTTTTGTCTGTTTGAAGGATGTATTCCACTGCATGCGCTAGATCATCATATTTCTTTTCAGAAACATTTTTCACATATGCAGAGGTAATCAAAATTGTTTGAACGCCCGCATCTTTGCCCGCTTCAATATCGCTCATCTTATCGCCAATCATCCATGATTTCTTTAAGTCAATATTTAATGTTTGTCTTGCCTCAAGAATCATGCCAGGTTTTGGTTTGCGACATAAACAGTTTTCTTCTGGTGCATGTGGACAAAAATAAACTCCTGCAATAGTAATATTATTTTTTTCAAATATCTCAAGCATAAAATCAGTGACTGTATAATAATCTTTTTCAGTATAATATCCTCGGGCAATGCCACTCTGATTTGTTACAATGACTAATAAAAATCCTGCCGTCTGTAATTTTTTTAATGCAGTAAAAACTCCGTTTCTAAATTTGAATTTTTCAATTGTTCCAACATATCCTTCGTCTTCATTAATAACCCCGTCCCTATCAAGAAAAATTGCTTTACTCATATTGATTATGTCCATAAATCTAAAACCACATTCTTTAGAGTGTGGTCGTAGTTTTAAGTTTTAGATTTTGGATCATCCTAAAAACAAGTGCCTGCTCACACCACACTTTTAAGTGTGGGCGGCACATTGTTTTTTTGATATCAATAAAAATTTTAATTTTTCTTACCATATAAATATTTATATAGAAAAAAATGGCCTCAAAAATATGGAAAAAGAGTATCAAGCAGTTATCTTAGTCGGAGGTTTGGGAACACGACTTCGACCATTGACAGAAACAGTTCCAAAACCAATGGTTGAAATTGAAGGAAGACCATTTTTAGAATATAAAATAGAAAGTTTAAAAAAATACGGCATAAAAAATTTCATTTTTTGTGTCGGTCATCTTGGTCACATTGTTGAATCTTATTTTGGCGACGGAAAAAGATTTGGCGTGAATATTAAATATTCTTATGAAAAAAATGAATTACTCGGAACAGCAGGTGCAATAAAAAATGCAGAACATTTAATCAATGGAACATTTTTAGTGGCAAATGGAGATACATATCTCGATGTCGATTTTAAAAAATTAACGCAGTTTCATGAAAATTACCAATTTCCATTTACCATGGTGATTGCCGACGCAACACATCCAAAAACACAGGAGCTTGTAGAATTAAACGGAAATGATATCTTAAAAATTCACAAAAGAAATACTCTTGAACATGAAGATTATTTGCGCATTACCCATCGACCGCTCGTGAATGGCGGAGCTTATGTAATGAATAAAGAAATCTTAGAGTATATCCCTCCTGGAAAAAAAGTTTCTCTTGAACAAGAAATTTTTCCACAGATTATTAATAAAATAAAAGGATTTATTCATACAGGTTATATGCTGGATATCGCTGATAAAGATGATTGGCAGGAATTTAAAAAAGATATTCACCAAGGACTAATTCTTTCCAGTGTAGTGAATCGACAGAAAATAATTCGTTCAAGAGCCCCTCTGCGAATTACATTCGGCGGCGGCGGAACAGACATGCAGCCCTACGACGAGAAATATGGAGGAATGTGTGTTAATGCGGCAATTAACCGCTATGTCTATGCAACATTAAAATTACGAGAAGACAAAAAGATAACCATAAAATCAGATATCATTAACATTCATGGTGGTTTTGAAACATATGAAAAAAGTTTTCAGGATTTAGAAAGTGTTGATTTTATTAATGATAATCCCCTCAAAATAATTCAGGCAGTAATTTTAGAAATGCAGCCAGGATTTGGTTTTGATTTATATGTGAGAAGCGATGTGCCTCCGCATTCTGGCTTAGGTGCAAGCGCATCACTCTGTGTTTCAGTTATCGGCGCATTAAATCATCTACGTAAAAAAAATAGATTGACAAAACACGAAATAGCGGAAACTTCTTATAGAATTGAAGAAAAAAAAATGGGGATTAAAGGAGGAAGACAAGATCAATACGCTTCAGTTTTTGGCGGTATTAATATGTACGAATTTAAGGGTAATGATAATGTGCGCGTAAATCCCATTGAAACGAACAAAGATCATATTCTTGAACTGGAAAAAAATTTGTTAATTCTTTCTTCAGGCAGACGTGTTAAGTCATCAGGAGAAATGCATCAACAGGAAGATCAAACACTTGATCTCACAGAAAAAATAAAAAATCTTCACGACTTAAAAGATACTGCGCGGGAAATTGAATTTAATTTGCGACGGGGAAATTTAAGAAAATTCGGCGAATTAATTTTAGAGGGATGGAAACAAAAGAAACAATATAAT
>CAYIPM010000057.1:0-6095 GCA_964365195.1 Candidatus Woesearchaeota archaeon | reverse complement strand
AAATTCTGTCTTCATGCTCGCCAAGATCAATGATGCTTTGTACCATTATATTATAGTTTATAATGAAATATAATGTTTATATATTTTTCGAATTCTGGTTGTGTTCTATCAAGACTTTTTGATTTTCTTTATAGTCAACGACATTCATATTCCCTCGTTTTGTCGTTGACTTATTAGGAAAAGCTGCAAATTTTTCCTCAAAAATTTCTGTCTTTTACTATAGCTTCTTTTATTTTCTGAAAAGAAAAATTTAAATACGGTATATACCAGTATATACTATGAGAATTATTAAAAAAGCAATAGAAATAGGAAATGGAGCAGCAGTATATATTCCAAAAGAATATAGCGGAAAAGAGATAGTTATACTATTGCCAGATGGAATTAAAGAGATAAAAAATGAGATATTACAAAAATTAATTCCATATATGAATAATATTGTTGGAGTCTATTTATACGGGAGCTATGCACGAGATGAACAAACCTTGGATTCAGATACTGACGTTTTAGTTATCACCAAAGATAAAGATGATGATATAAAAAAAGACCTGCAGGACATAGATGTAAGAGTTATTTCACTAGAAAATGTAAAAAAATCAATAAAAGAATATCCTCTGCTGATTATACCTATACTCAAAGAGGCAATTGTTTTGCTTAATCCGATATTATTAGAAGAATTGCAAACAAATAAAATAGACTTCAGAAAACTAAAATGGAGCTTTGATGACATAAAAAGAATCATAAAAATTATCGAAGAATTTATCAAAATTGATGAAAACAATATTGCCCCAAGCCATGTATATTCCTTATTAATGAGAATAAGAGGATGTTATGTAATGGAATGTTTATTAAAAAATAAAAAATATTCTAACCAAGGAGTAAAAAAGCGACTAGAAGAATATGGATTAGAGGGCAGACTGATTAGTACATTCTTTGAGATTTATAGAAAAATCAGAGAAGAAGAACAAGTAAAAATAAAAGTAAATAAAGAGGAAATAACGCGACTAATAAATATACTCAAACAATATTCTAAAAAAATAGAACATGAAACGGCAAAAAAGACTAGAAAAGGGAATTGAATCATTGCAAAAACAGATAGAGATTCATAAGGATAAATTAAATAAAGCAAAAGAAGATGGAAATGAAGATTTAGTAAAATATTATGAAAAAGATATTACAAACTTAGAGAATGAAAAAAATAAAAAAAGAGAAAAACAAGATAAGTTATAATAATTTCTACCTCTTCCCTTTCATTCTCTTATAAAACACAAACCACGATAAATTAACAATCAATAAAATAATAACAAGCAGTATCAAAATACTCGTAATATCAAATCCGTCATCACCACGTGGCTGGATGGTATAACCAACACCAAAAATATCTAAACTGTTCTGACGTACTTTTAAAACTAAATTTTTGTCAATGGATTTTTTATTATGAACAACCATGAGTTTACCATTATATTCTCCTTCACTAACACCAACAGTATCCCAATACGCAATTAATGTTTTTTTCGCAAGCGAGGCAATATTTTCATTCGATGATTTTATGTCTGCCATAACTTGTTTGTCGGTATTATAAATAAGCAGATTTGCAAAAACATTTTCTAATTCTTGATTCCATTTATTTTCAACTAAAATGTGTAATTTTGCAATTTCTCCTAATTGAAAATCATTGACCAAAATGCTTTCAATAGTAAGCAATTGGTCGCCAATAGTAAACTGCTTTTCAAAATTAATTGTTTCACCATCATAAACGACGCTCACTTTTGCAATATAATTGCCCGCGTTTAAATTAACGTTCCATTTCGCGCTTAATTCACTGCGTGCTCCTGGCTCAATCGGCCAGGAATCCGTCGTAATAGAATCTTTTTTTTCATAATCAAAATTATAAATATCAATAATTGCCCGAGCATTGCCAATGCCAACTTTTCCGCGATTAATAACCGGAATAATCACCGTCGCTGTTGTATTTTTTTCTGCATCAAGAATTTCAAAATCAGCGTCAATGCATTTTCCAGGACAGGCAACATATACATACACTTGTGATACAACAGCAACAGTTGCTCCAACATAACTGTCTTCACCACTGACCTGCGGAATTTCTAAAGCAACAATCTCTGCTGTGTGCAAGCCCGGCTTATCTTCAATACTTTTTGGAAACTTAATTTTATAACTAAATTGTTTTGACGCTTCACTCGGTAAAAAATCAATAATGCCGCTTCTTTTTTCACTCGTATAAATTTTTATTGAATCATTAAGTTCTCCTTGCGCCATTAAAACAACTTGCATATGTTTGTGTTCATTATTAAGGACCGAAAAAGTAAAATCTTTTTCAACACCATTCTCATAATCAACAGTGGTTCTTCCCGGCGTTATTCCTAAAGTTAAGATATTTTCAATACCTGATAGTATAATCATTAAGAATAATACACTTATTACAAAATTTTTAAACGATAACTTCATGTTCACTTCCATAACAAAATTTATATAAACTTGTTTTGATTTGATTAATTATGGAATTTAAATTTAAACTACCGCCTGAATTAGAAGAACAATTAGTTAAGCACCCCGAAGTTAACTGGAATTTTGTTTTTAAAAAAGCTGCTTTCAGACAATTAAATAGATTATCATTAATTGACTTTATAGAATCTAAATTAGACAAAAGCGAATTTACTGATAAAGATGTAGCTGAATTAAGTGAATTAGTCAAACAAAAAAGAGTAAAAGAGCTTAGATCTAAAGGCATAATATAAATGAAACTCGTATTAGATACGAATAAACTATATTCTTTTTTTTGGAAAGGATCATTAATAAAAAAATTATTGTTAGCAGACCATGATTTATACTCGCCAGAATTTGCATTAACTGAACTAGATAACCATAAACCAGAAATATTGAAAAAAACAAAATTAACATGTAAAGAACTCTGGGCTAAAGCCGCAGAGCGTTTTTTGAGTTCTTGACAGACAGAAAAATCAGAGTTTTTTATCTCCGAGTTAAAACAAGGAGGGTTAAAACCTGATTTTTCTGGATCTAAAGAATATGAGGAATTCGAACAGAAATTAAAAAGAGTAGTTAAGTTTATACCCGAATCTAAATATGAAATTAATTTTCCTGAAGCTATTGCTTTATTACCAAGACATACAAAAGATATAGATTTTCTTGCTTTAGCTTTGACATTAAATGCGGCTATAATCTCCGAAGATAAAGAATTAAAAAAACAATCAAAAATAGTTATATTTGATGATTCTAAACTTTCAGAGTTATTCTGATTATAGTCAACTACATTAATATTTTTTATCATTATATTTCTCTTCCTTCATATACTCCATTATCATCAATTATTTCAACATCTCCTTCTTCAAGAACAATAGTGCCGATCATAATTCCATCTTTATTTTTTGTGATATTCAGTGTAACAGTGCCGATATTTTGTAGTATCTGCTCGTTATCTCGACTGGTAATAATAAGGGAAGTTTCAGACGTAATGACTATCGTATTTTCAAATCCGCTCAATTTATCATTTGCAGCCTTCCAATAATACGTTCCTGGCTCTAATTGCACATATACTTCTTCTTGATCAAAATACACATATTTTGGATTAGAAAAATCAGGATTTTTTGAAAAAATAATTGCCTGTGAATTTTCAGAATTAAAAAATATAATATTTCCATGAATGCTCTGATTAACATATGGATAAAAATAATATAATAAACCGCCCACTATAATTAAAAAACTTATTTGCGCGATGACGATGTGTGTGTGCTTCATTTTAAATATAACGGAAAGCTCTTTTCCGAATTTATTTTTGATTTAATTGTATCAAAGAGTACATAGTTGTGTATTTTTTTACTCATTATATAATGAGATAGCATAGAAAATCTTAAATAATCATTATCATTGAGAGTTATCATGCAAGATCTTACACCAAATAAGAATGAAGAACTAAAATTAAATTCAGAATTTATAGCAAATGCTGTAGTAAAGTTAATGAAACAGGATATACTTGCTCGATATATGAAAACACGTGAAATTACCGATGAGGACTGGGAATTTTGTGAAAAAATTGACTGGCATCCTGTTGATGAATTACCTCCAAAACCAGAACATCTTGAAGAATTAAAAAGAAGATTAAAAGAGGAAACAGGTAAAACATATAATTCTGCTGAAGAATTTTTTAATGATTTAGATTCAGCAAAATGAGTTATAGATACACTTTCACTGCTACTTGTGAAAAAGAGATTGATAAAGCCACGAGAAAAAATCCTCTTCTCAAAAAGATCATTAATAACAAAATCAATCAAATTATTATCAATCCTCATCATTACAAGCCCTTGCGCAATGAACTCACGGGCGAAAGAAGAGTTCATATTATGAAAAACCAAGTTCTTAAATTCAAAATTGATGAAATGAATAAAAAAATTATATTTATTTTCTTTGGCCACCATGACGAAGCGTATTAATTCATTTTTACGTTTAATTTTTTTCTTATAAAGTTTTAAATGATTATTAAAATCAATATAAATGCCATGATTTGAATAGGAAGTCTCTTTTTGAGAAAGTACTAAGGGGATTTCAAGAGTCTTTGAAACCGATTTCACACTTCCAAGTATCTCATGTATATTTTTTTCTTTTATTTCTTCTGTTATTGTATATATTTGTATTTTCATTTTTTCTTCTTTATCGAAAGTTTTTTATACCTCTATATCTTTATCTTCACAAGAGGAAAGGGCCCTGACGAATCCCGTGCTCGCTTTGCGATGATGCGGTTAGTAGGATTGACGGGCCTAGTTACTCTTTTTTCTTTCAATATTTAACATAGTATCGATAATTAAACTTAATCTATACTCTAATGAAAATTTTTTCAATTTACTTTCTTTAATAATTAATAAATGAAAATTCTCCTCAATAAGTTCCAATAAACTAATAAAATAATTATAGTAGGTATCATCTATAGAAATAAATAGTGCAGAATCTTTATGTTTCCTTATGAATTCAATAATTTCAATAAATAATTCTATACTTTGCCTTAATTCAATTATTTTATGCTTAAATAAATAATTTTCTAATTTTTCTTTTTCAAATCTCTTCTTTATAGCAATAATATATTTATTTTTATGTTTAACCGTAGCATAATGATTAAGCTTAACAATTTTCGGCAATAAATTTTTTAGAGCTTTATTTTCGATAATAATATATCCAATTAGATTTTCAGAGTAATCGATAAAGATATAATAGTTAAATGTATGTTTCATATTAATCAGCTCCAAACCCCGGCTCCCCCAAGCTTGAAATAAAAGTGACTAACGATGTTTTATTGCCCGCATTTTCGTTATTCGGAACGCGGACATGTAAATCAATAGACACATTATTACAGCCAGTTTGATAACCCGATGTAAAATTTAATCGATGAATAATCGGCGTCGTCGCAACAGGCGCATGAGTCCAACCCGTCGTGGTATTGACAACAATAAAACAATTACTGGTTAAATTTTTCACTCGAAATCGCAATGATTCGTTAGGTAGAGTTACACTCGTCCATGGATTAGTAAAATTAACACTAATATTTGCCTCGCTATTTCCTAAATTTTGTAAAACAAACGGAGGCGGAGAATCACTGCTCGTATTTTTAATCATACTAATATTCAATTTTCCAAAATTAACAAAATTAACCGACAAATTAATCGTCACTTCAGATTGAATTGTTATATTTCGTTCCGTTGCATTCCATCCGCCAAATCCTTCACCGTCGTATGCGCGAACAGTCCAATTAAAATAATAGCCATTATCAATTAAGCATTTCAAATACTCCCCTGTTCCCGGAGTAAAATTACTCACAGTTCCAATGCTATTATTATTTTTATATACATCACACGACTGCCTTCTTCCTCCGCCAGTATAATATGCAGTCAGATTAATTTCATAGCTTAAAGTGTCGCTGTCGTCGTCATTTCCGCTCCAATTAAATGTGGGAGTTCTGTTTGTCGTGAAATTTGAATGAGCGGGAAATAATAAATTGACAACAGGTAGCGTATTCAAAATAGTAACATTATTTGTCGAATTAATAAAACCATAATAGTCAGTTCCATCAAATA
>CAYIPM010000056.1:0-6160 GCA_964365195.1 Candidatus Woesearchaeota archaeon | reverse complement strand
ATCTCTTCAAAGTCCTTCTTAGAGAGTTTTAAGATTGAGGTTATTCAAAACTCTCCATAACTCTCATTAGCCAAACCAGCAATTATAGTAAATGAAACTATTTTTCGTAAATTTTAATTTCATTTCCTAAATACCAAGGAAAAAATTTTCTGAAGAAAATTTATTTCCGTTGGTATAATAAAAAATCCCCTTTCTGAATTTTCTCATTGATAATATTCCTTGAGAAAATTTACTTCTTTCTAAAAATAGCGTGTTTCATCATATCTTTTAGAAGTTTATTATTCTTTTAAATTGGTGAGGCGGCATTTCTCTATGCATAAAGTAGCAATTGTCATGCCCGCACATAATGAAGAAGCACGTATCGAAAAAACGTTGACTGATTATTTTGCATATTTTGGAGGTTTGAAACAAGAGGAAAAAATTGATTTTGAAATCATTGTTGTCTTAAATGCATGCACTGATAATACGCGCCACGTTGTCGAACAGTTTATGAGTGATGAATTAGTTATTTTAGAATTTGAGCAGGCGGGAAAAGGATTTGCTGTTGTTGAAGGATTTAAAGATGCGTTGACTCGAGAAAACGACTTGATTGGTTTTGTCGATGCTGATAATGCAACGCCGCCGAATGCATTTTATGGACTTCTACGAAATATTGGAACTGCCGACGGCATTATTGCAAACCGATGGGATGCGCGAAGCAGGTTGCAACCACCACGTGCATTATTTTTTAGTATTCGTAGTCTTATTTTTAATTTTGTTGTCCGAACTTTATTTTTATTTCATTATAAAGACACTCAATGCGGAGCAAAATTATTCAAGAGAGAACTTATTGAAAAAGTATATCCTTATTTGGGAAACAGCGAATGGAGCTTTGATGTCGATTTATTATTTTATACAGAATTTTTTGGATTCAAAATAAAATCGATTCCCACTGAATGGCATGACAAGGCCGGCTCAAAAATTGACTTTGGCAAAACGCCGGGAAGAATGTTTTTTTCTGTCGTGAGGTTGCGGCTTGTTCATTCGCCGTTTGCATTTATTGCACATATGCACGGAAAATTGCCTGAAACATTAAAAGTGAATTATTGGTTTAGATGATATGAGATAGATTTATTTCTTTATAATATCTTCAAGTTGCGATAAAATAAATAATCTTGCGCTATACTGTACATTTTCAATATCAAAATTTTTTTCTTGGGCTATTTTTTTGCTTGCCCATCATTTTCAGCTGAAAATCTATATTCTCTTAGTTGCGAACCTTCGTACGCATTTTCCCATCGTCCATCATTACCTTTTATAGCAATGACGTTTACTATGTATTTTGCTTCATATTCCATTTAATTTTATAGTAAGAGATAGTTAAATAGATTATTATTTTGTAGAATAATAATTAAAAATTATCATAAAATCATCTCATAAATATTTATAACGTCTCTTTTTTTATTTATTTTATGACGATAAAAGAAGGTATGCGCTTCAGTTTGATTGTGCCGGTTGCACCTGGAAGAAATGCTGAAATACTTGAGGCAATTAAGCATCTTGATTATCCGAAGGATCAATTTCACGTTGTTGTTGCCGTTGGAACAAACGCTTCATATAATCGCAATCGTGGCATTATGCGTTCTATGGGAGAGTATGTTGTTTTCTTGGATGATGATGCAATTATTGAATCTGACTATCTGCGGAAGATCGATTTATTTTTAGAACGACATCCAGATATTGACATTGTCGGCGGGCCACAGTTAACGCCTCCTGACGACGGATTTTTTGCAAAAATTTCCGGCTATGCTTTGGCGAGTTTTTTTGGCGCGTGGAAACTTGCAAACCGCTATGAAGGAAAGTATGAAAAGCTCGATGTTGATGAAACTGCATTGACGTCGGCAAATTTAATCTGCAAAAAAAAGGTTGTGGAAAAAGTGAAATTTGATGAAACCCTTTTTCCCGGAGAAGATCCCAAATTTATCAGCGATGCAAAAAAGGCAGGTTTTCGCGTCGCTTATACTCCTACATTTATTCTGTATCATAAGCGACGGGCAACTTTCCCTGCATTTGTCAAACAAATGTATAATTATGGAAAAGCGCGACCAAAAAAAGAGGGTTTTTTCCAGACTTTGAAGATGCCATTTTTTTTTATTCCGAGTTTATTTGTTTTGTATCTACTTGCTCTTATTGGAAGCGCTTTATTTTATCCGTCGATAACTGCATCGGTGACTGACTTTGGAACGCGCGGCATTTCGCAGGGATTTTTGTGGTTTTTGCCGTTGATTGCGTATATTGTTTTGATGCTTGTATTTGGATTAATTGATGCTGTAAAAAACAATCATGTGCGCGCATTTTTTGTGTTACCCTTTATTTATCCGGTGATCCATATCAGTTATGGACTAGGGATGATTGCTGGATATGTGAAGAAGGTTTTATAAAAAATAACTATTACTATAGCTAATCTCATAAATCTATTTATAGCAATTTTCCTTTGTAATTTGATGAGCTTAATTGAAAAAATTCAACAATTGGATGCAAAAAGAATTCCGAAAGTAGTAGTGAATGATTTAGAAGTAATGCAATTGATTTTATCAGAGCGACAAAATAATTTTGCAGTTAATTTTCTTGCTTTCACTCCGCCCGATTGGTTTATAAAATATCGTAATTATCGCAATTTTTTCACAGTAGTTGATGATACTATTCCATACAAAGACATGTATGAAAAGATTATTTCACGGAAATCTTACCCCCTTGCCGACGCTGTTGAAATTACACAATCTGTTGAACATACTTCTGAAGACGCATTGTGGAGTTATTATCTGACTATCCATCAAAAAAGAGTTAAAAAAGAGGTTACTAAGAATAAAAGATTTTTTGGCTTAAAGAGTGAGAAAATTATTCATGAAAAAGTAACTGACCGAACGAATAAAACGTATGAATATGGAAAGCATGGAAGTCTTGGCATTAACATTTCTGAAATGAACAAAGGAATTGAAGCATTACTTTCACAAGACTTGAGTTGCTACGTTGATAAGGACAAACTAAAAAATTCTCCGTTATTTCGCTATGAATGGGATTTATGGCATAATTTTGTTGGAAACTTTTGGCTTGGTGTTTTTTGTACTCCTTCCGTCGATATTCAACAAATCGGGGAGATTACACGTTCTGTTCATAATAAATGTGGCGAAGGAGGAATTGGCGATGTGTATTCTTATGCTGAAAAAGTTGTTATTTATCATCCTCGTGGTTCTGCTATTTATGATGATATGAAGATAGCAGAACCTATTGCATTTATTGAAAATAATAATTTCTTTATTTTAGGAGAGCATAAACAAGATCCGAAGATACAATGGTCAGTAATTCGTTCACACTGGCCTCATACAGAATCATATAATTATTTTGTTGGGAGTGATGGAAAAATGTATGTGCCTAGCGAAGAGTCTGGAGTTGGCCGCGCACTTAACGAAGAAGAAATTGCTGCTCTCAAACAAGAAAATAAACTCTAAAAATAAAAATAAGAAAAATAGTTAAACTAAAATTTTCTCGACGACAGATTATTCACCAGGCGCATAAAATTTATATACCTCACATCTATTTACAACATATGAAAAAAGATAGTTCTGAGGTGAACTTATGAAAGTTCTCGTAGGATTTCCGCCGACGCATAGTCCTTTAGGTACGCCGCTTCTGAGTCAGAATCGGCAATTTCAATATTTTGAAAAGCCGACGTTTTTGTATCCAGTTGTACTTGGCACTGCTGCAACTATGGCAAAGCAAGCAGGACACGAAGTCATCTGGGAAGATGCCATTGCTCAAAACATTGGCTGGAAAGCATTTGATGGGATGCTTGCGCGAGAAAAGGTGGAAGTTTTTTTATTTGAAACAAAGGCACCGGTTGTTAAAAAACATTGGGCAGCAATTACGCATATCAAGAACAGATTTCCAAATATAAAAATTGTTATTTGTGGAGATCATGTGAGTTATTTGCCGGGTGAAACTCTCGAGAACTCTCCTGTGGATTATGTTATTAACGGCGGCTATTTTGATTTTGCTTTTATGGAACTAGTTGACTGGATGAATGGCGCTAAAAAAAGTCCTGTGCCAAATGGAATTTGGTATAAAAATAAAAATGGGGAAATTATGAGAAACGGCAGATATACACTCAAGAAAAATTTAGATGAGGCGCCGTTTCCTGATAGAGTATTAACAAAATATATGAATTATCAAGACGAATTTAATTTGAAGGGACGACCACAATTTTATATTATGTCTGCCCGCGATTGCGCATGGGGAAAATGCACGTTTTGTGTCTGGGATCATGCATTGTATCCAAAAGGATCATACAAGCAACGATCACCAGAGAATACTTTTGCAGAAGTAAAACATTTAGTTGATAATTTAGGGGCACGAGAAATATTTGACGACGCTGGAACAATTCCTCCGGGAGGCTGGCTCAAAAAATTCTGCGATTTGATGATTAGTTCTGGCTACAATAAAAAAGTCATGTATTCATGCAACATGCGGTTTGGCTGGGTTGATGCAAACATGTATAAATTAATGAAACAAGCTGGCTTTCGCTTATTGAAATTTGGTCTTGAATCTGGCTGTCAAAAAACCATTGACAAATTAGACAAGGGCACCAATGTCAAACTTGTTCATCGGCATTGCAAAGATGCAAAGGATGCAGGGCTTACAGTTCATATCACGATGATGGTTGGGTATCCTTGGGAAACAAAAAATGAGGCCATGCAAACATTTAATCTTGCAAAAGATTTAATGATAAAAGGACTTGTGGACATTCATCAATCGACGGTAATTATGCCATATCCAGGAACTCCACTCTATGAAGAAGCTGCACGAGAAGGATGGCTGCGTTTTGAAAAAAGTGATTATGAAAGATTAGCGATGGATCAGCCGGCACTTAAAAATATTGAAATGCAACCGGAAGAAATTCAGGCCTTGTGCAAAATGAATTATAAAATTTATCTTGATCCACGCTACATGCTGCAGCATGCAAAAAGTAGGATTCGATCATGGGAAGATGTTGTGTACACATTTGAAGGAGTTACATCAGTATTAGGGCACATGAGAGATTTCAGCAGAAAACCAGACATAAATGAAGATAAAGATGAGTTGTTAACTGCAGAACAAATTGCACGCATGCATGCAAATTTACACAATCCTCGACAAGACTTAGTTGCAGTTAAAGAAGGAACTACGACGCCGATTCCGTATTTACATATTAAAGAAGTGAGTGCTGAAATGCCAATGGTGGCGATGTAAAAATTGAAAACTATTGCGATTCTCCAGTAACTTTTTTATAACCAAATTTTAACTTTAACGTCCAATCAAACCATCCTTTAAGATCTTGATAATGACAATTGTGAGCAAAATTTTTTGAGGTGATTATATTTCCAATACTTCCAATCATATGTTCCTCACTTCTTCTGGCTAATAAAGATTCTTCACATTCTATTGAAGAGATACCTGCATCTTCAATTCTGTGGCCGTCTGATGTTGCAATCCATGATTTATCATGTTGATCTGCAAACAATTGTGCTTCTTTATTTAATTTTTTACTATATTTTGTAAATTCTTTTCCTATTTTAGGTAGCAGGGTTAAGTAATTAAAAATTAACTGAGAGTTATGTCCTTCAATCGCATGCATATAAGGAAGTAATCTTTCAAGATTTTCTTTTCCCATGCCGCCATGTGCTTCACATAATGCGTGTTCTGCTATGCCTATAAATCCTGATTCATATACTCGTTTTACCGTATCTTCCAATGGTTGATGATTTGGAATTTGATTTGTACCGACAACTAAATAATCAATAAAACCTTTTTTTGTTAATCCCCTTGTTTTGGTTATTCCTTTTTCTTTTGTTCTTACTGTTTGTCCGTTAATTAAATAGGTGATTAGCCCAATTTGGCACTAAACTACCCTCCTTATACAAATATCGAATAACAGATTAAAAATACTTTCGTTTCTATGATTGAAACGAAATTCCATTTCTTTTATGTACCAGGGATAGTTTGTTTTGCTAATTCCATGATACTTATGAAATCGTTCTTTTGCGAAGCTCCAGAATCCTTCTATGCCGTTTATGTGATTGTGATTGACATCGACCAACTCTTTGTCGTGATCGATCACATTGTGTTTGCCGTACTGCTCTAAACT
>CAYIPM010000055.1:0-6164 GCA_964365195.1 Candidatus Woesearchaeota archaeon | reverse complement strand
GTAGACAACGACAAACGAAAAAAATTAATGTCGTTGGCTATAAGAAGGACTTTGACGCGATTTCCTTAGGAAATGTGGGTTATTCAGAGTCCTCTATAATAGAAATAAATGAAGTATTTACATCACTTGTGCCGGTGAAACCATGCTTCGTATTACTAGAATAATTGCAACTATTAAGATTATATTAACTAAGATTATCAAATAAATAAACCAGTTTGCTCGCAGATGTTCTACCACAGGACCTAATTGATCGTTTTGTGATGGTTCTTCGCCGCTTGTTATTGGCACACTTACTCGTTGTTCTTTTGTTTTTCCGTCAAAAGAAGTTTTTATAACAAATTCTTTGTCGCCTTGTGCATCATTATTTATCAACAATACAATTGCTACATCTTTTGATTGACCAGTAGCAAGTGTTACTACTTTTGGATCAATTGAAACAATTTGTGCCCAATCGTTATTGCCGGTAACCGATATTATATAGTTTGTTTCTGAACTGCCCGTATTTTGCAAGCGCGCGTTTATGACTATTTGTTTACCTGCAACTGCCTGCGGTGTTTCTGCATTAAGTTGTGCAGTTATTACAACATTTTTAGTGGATTCTTCCGGCACTTCTGGATTACAACTTCCTTCAACACGCAATGATTGTGTAAATGCCTCATCAGAGACAATACCATAATCTTCGTCGTCTTCATCGTATTCGTAATAGGTTTTAAATTCTAAGACGTATGATTTTTCTTTTGTGGTTTGCGGAACATCAAATTCAAAGTCAACCAATTCTGAATCACCTTGATCTAAATTTTTTCGCACGACTTTTTCGATGTTTAATCCCAATTCTTGATTATAGACAGTAACTTTTACTTGATCTTCATAATCTTCATCGCCAATATTTGCCACTTCACCAGTAACTTGCACTCGATTGCCGCATTGCGCTGGAGAGGGAGATAATTTTATATTATGGAATATAACTTGCTTTTCTTCATCTTCTTCTCGATCGCCAGTAATAGATTGATAGACATTATTATCAAGATCTGATGCGTGCGCAACGCAAAGAAGATTTTCACCAATATCATCACCATATGCTTTTACTACTAGGCGGAATGATCCTGATTCAAAATCTGAAGGCACCATAAATTTAAATGTAGCAATATCTTCATCACCATCGTTAATACTTCCTAATTTTATTTCGTCATCATCTAAATCTTCCATATCTTTTACTATATTTTTACCGGCACTATTATAAATACCGAGTGTAACAAATACATCTTTTACTTTTTCCTTGCCATTATTTGATACTTCAACAGAGATTTCTACTTCATCAAGCGGGGTCCACTCATAATCATCACCATCATTATTATCAATGCTTACATCAGAAATTTCTAAATCAGTGCCTTGTTCACCAGCACTACAAAAAGAACTTGTAATTGTTATTGGAATATTCAGTGTTTCAGTTGTGCTCGCGCAATCGCTTGAAGAAGTACATTTCTTTACTACAATATTACCAGAATATGTTTTACCCACATTAATTTCATTAAAATCAATATTTGCATTTACTGCCATTAATAATGTAGAAGGTGTAGAAAGTGTAGCAGCAGGAAGAGTATATGTTCCAGGAGGATTTCCTATTGTTGCACTTGGAGTCATACTAAATACTATAGGCTGTCCATTTTCTTGAATAATTGTTGTAGGAGGTGTTACGATATAGGTTACTGCATTAACAGTGTCAGTATTAGAAAGGGTAAATGTTAATTGAGATGTTGGCTCAGTAAATTTTAAAGATGTTGGTGTTACAGAAATAATTGCAAGAACAAGTGTCATTGCTAAGAATATTGCTACAAAGCTTGAGATGATCAGTTTTGTTTTCATGTTGTTACAATTTTAGAGTTATAACACGTTTTTAAACTTTATGGTTTTTGACTATATAGATTTTTAGCACTATTAAGATCACTTTTTTTTATTTTCTCCGTCGATAAATAACATTTTTTGTTTTATGAACAGATGCTTCTTGGAAAAAAATTGCGTGTTTCAAAAAATAAAAAATGCTATTTTTCGTGGTTGAATTTGTAACAAATTGCAGATTATTCTTTAAGCCATTAACTCATCTATAATATCCGTTAAAACAATAAAATATTTTTTATTCTTCTAATATTCTGTCCTTAGAAGTCAGCTTTCTTTCCGGGGTCTTATAAATATCTGCGAACTGTGGAGTTATTATAATGATATTTTCACCAAAGCCCGCTATACTTCCTTCCAATGCATCGGCAGTCTTCTTTATTTTTGAAATTGCTCTTTTTAGTTCTATTAAATCTTTTGAACGGAGTGGTCTGATATCAACAATACCAATAGTATAGCCCTCTCGCAAGGCATTGAGAATACCATTAACATCCTCATAACTTTTAAGAATGAACGGGCGAACTAAAACTTTTGACTTTTTTACTTCTTTTCCCAAATCTATCTCAATATATTCCGGATCGCCCCCTTCACTTGAAAACGCTCTTTTTATCCTGTCAAAGATCATAGATAGAAAATAGGGAAAGACTTTATAAACATTTCTGTGATTGATTTAGTTTGATTGGGTCATTATATTTTGTCGACGTCATTTTACTTTTTTCTTTTTATCTTTGTTTTTTTGGGGGAATTATAGAACATGAAGGAATCATCTTGAAAAATAATATCTTTATTTTGCAAAGAAGGAAGATCTGCCTTAATTTTATGCGCAGAATATCCTAAAGATTCTGCTTCTGGCTGTGCTGTTTGATTGTTAAGATAATTAATGACGATCAAGGCGTCAAGCGGCGCAAGATATCCATCACCAGATACATCTAAAAATGGTGGAAATGAGCGTGTTTGGCTCTTGTTATTCAACGCATTGAAAATAAGCAGAACATCTATCGGAGAAATGCTACTATCGGCATTTACATCCTGATGATGAAATGGATTTCGATACGGATAAGCGCCAATATCTAATGTAACTGCTTCTATTGCGTCTTGAAGACCGCGGTAATTAGCATCAAATGAATGTGTTGAAAGTCTTATAAGATAATTTTTATCGCCATCTTTTATAGAATCATCGACACCAGTAACGGTAATTCTTTGAGAAGTGTTCCAATCTTGAGGCGTGAAAAAAAGCTGATGTGGAAAAACAATTCCCTCTTGCGGATTTTCTGAAACAATATTAACTAGTACATCGCTTGAGGGTCGTGTATTTAATTTAATATAAGTATATGCTGGCGTAGCTGCTTCTGAAGTAAGCACATCTTCTTTTGGAAACATGATTAATGCAGATTTATTTGAACATCCTGCATCTATCGCATTCTGTGAAAGATCTATCTGCACTTGATAGACATTATTCGTTTCTTTTTCTTCTTTAAAATCATCGTCGGGATCTATCATCAATGCGAGTGAATATCCTCCTTGCTCTTTCCAAAATGGATCACATACATCAGGCAATATTACTTTTTTTTCTAAAAATCCCAAGGTTCTTCCACCGGGAATATAATCAAATTTTTCTTGCTCAAGAAATCTATCATCGGTGCTCATAAAATCGTTGCGAGAAATATACCATGCGATGGTAAAGGGATGATTCACGATTGTAGCGGTTCCGATATTTGAAATATCGTATTTTAGTGTTAGCTCTTTGCCCGGTTCGATTACAGCGTCAAGTACCTTTAAGGATAATCCAATAATATCAAATGGTAATTCCTCTGCATCTGCGCGGATTATTTTTGTAGATGAATAATCATACTGTATTCTTTTTTCATTTTCTATCTTTGCATACATATAATATTTTCCGACGAGGTTTTGTGTATCTACTTCTACTATTTGTAATGCATTTTGATCGCTCATTTTATTTGTAACAATTTCCTGCGTGACGACCCCATTATACGGATTTGTATCTATATCAAAACCAACAGTTATTATCGCATCGTTATTTTTGTCAGTGTAGAATAATTGGAGAGGAATTTTTATATTTGTTCTTATGGTTTTTCTTGCTGTTTCAATTATTACAATCTCATCAAATTCGTCTTGCTTTTGCGAAATTTTTTTCCGTTCTGCAAGTCCATATAAGCCAAAAATATTTTCTGCTACTCCTTCCTGAAATAAGGATTGTTTATTGACAAATGTTAATGCATATCCGTGATTATTTCTATCATATTCGGTATACCAATTAACTGGGTTTGGATCAAAATCATGTATTTCTCCGTCAGAAAAAGGAGTTTTTTCTGTGATTGTTCCGTGATACCAGAGATGCACGTTACTATGTTGACCGGGAATAGTTGCACCGTATCCTCCCTGATTAACTATTTCTTGAAGATTAATTTGGTATGTTCCATTTACAATCCTACTTAGAAACTCCCACTTTCGATAATAATTATCTGTGAAAATAACATTGTCAGGCACTTGCAAGGGAACATCGAGAAATCCCCAATCACCGCTCACAGGAACTGGATCTAAAAGTGTAAGATGATCGACGAATAAATCTTTTTCACCGAATTTTTCTGCGAGCGCATTAATGAGTGAAGCGCCGCGACTATGACCAATAAGATGCATGGGAAGCGAAAGCAATTGTTTGTTAAGAGTTGTATCCTGCAATAAATAATTTGAGACGGTTTGCGCAACTTGTGTTGTGCTCGTTTGAGGAAAGCCCGCTAGTGCAGACCAGTCAAGCGCAATGATAGCTTCGGCATTGGCTGAATTTTTTAAATCAAACTCAGTTGGAAGAACATTTGCATTAAAATTATTATTAAACGTAAAATCTGAAACAGCAAGCTGCGTATTTATTTTTGTAACCTGCATACGAAATTGCGCTATATCGTGATAATCAATTTCGTATTCTTCTGCAGTTCTTTGCGCTATTGCATCTGACATGCCATTGACCCATGCAGGCATATTTGGCTTATCTTCTAATTGAAAACCGTGCGTTAGAATTGTTAAGCCAGCACATGCAAGCCGATCTTCTAGTTTTTCAAATCCTTTTACCGACGAGTATTTTCTCTTTTTCATACATACCTCTTTTTTTATGTCCATAAATTGAAAACCTCATTCTAAAGAACGTGGTCGTAACTTTAGGGTTTTCAATTTTGGATCACGAGAAAATCTTTATGATTTTCTGTATCCTAAAAACAAGTGCCTGCTCATACCACACCAAAAGGCGTGGGTGAAACAATTGTTTTTTTGATATAGAGAGTTTTGAAAGATTATTAATGAGCGCAATAAAAATATTATTTTATTTTTTTTAACACTTCTTTTTTAAGCGACTCTAATTGATTTTCTATACTGGTATGCTGCGACTCTATTGATTTTATTCGCAGTGAAATCAATTCTTTCTTTTTTTTAAGTTCTTCTTCTAGTTTCTTTTTATCAGATCGTATCATAATGTTTCCGATAAGCTTATAGATGACATCTTTTGCTGCACTTATTTCAGAAATGGCATTTTCAGTTTCTGATAATTCCATCTGAAATGCCTGTTTTTGCATAAGAAGATTATGAATATTTTGTTCATATCCCTGCAATTCTTTTATTTTTTCCTGCGTTTGCGCATCAAGTTTATTCATGGGATAATTATGAAGTGAAAATAATTGTGCAGAACTATTTATACTGCTTTAATTTTGACGACGTGTTTTCGTGGTTTATAGAAAATTTTTGACCGACAAAACGGACAAAGAAATCTTTTTTCAAGCGCAGCGCTAGAAACTTTTTTTCCGCATTTGAAACATTTGTATGTTGCCATTTTATTATCAAAATTTTGCAAGTATATAAGTTTATTTATTTACGGTCTGAATGGATTTTACTTTTTCTTCGCTTGCCAAAAAATAAACATGACCAGTGAATTTTTTACCGCATTTTTTGCATTGCCAAATTCCGCGCGCAATTCTAGCGGCAGTTTTTTCGCAAAAAGGGCATTGCTGTTTCTTTCTTTGTATTGATTCAATATCAGCAATTTTTGTCCGCACACTTCTGCCGTAGCGTGCGCCGAATCTTCCTGCTGCTCTGACTTTTTTTGTTTTTGTCATGATACAGTATTATTGTTTAAAGAGTATTTTTAAATGTTGTTATTGGCTATTCTTAAATAAAGAAATTGTCTAAAATTTCGCTATCTCCGCAGCAAGCTGACGGAGTATTCCGCGAAATTTTTGCTACGCACCGACAATTTCTAATTTTCAAAT
>CAYIPM010000054.1:0-6193 GCA_964365195.1 Candidatus Woesearchaeota archaeon | reverse complement strand
TTATCAGTTATTAAGTCTGATAAAAATGGCATATCCTAAAGATTAAAGAGTATCTCCAAGAAGGAACATTTAAAAACTGTTTTTCTAATGATATATTATGGCAATAAAAATGGCGGCAACGCATGCACGATTATTCAAAAATATGTTTGTCTGTAAAATCTGCAAACGAAAAATGCGCGCTGATTCCAGAAAAATTATTGAGGGAAAAGTGCGCTGCCGAAAATGTTTGAAAAAAGAATTTCGACCGATAAGGAAGAAATAATTCTTTAGTCAAGATTTATAAATGAAAATGAAATAGTACTAATACTATGAGCTTTTATATTTACGACGTCACTTTTCTGATTATCTTTAGTGTGGCCGTCGGCATTTTTCTTTATCGAAAAAAACATAATCTCAAACGTGAGGGAGTAATGTATTTGTATCGAACGCAGGTAGGGATAAAATTTATTAATTACGTCGGTAAAAAATACAAACGAACCATTAGTTTTCTGGCATTCTGCGGCATTATAACCGGCTATATTCTCATGGTGAGCATGTTGTATCTTTTAACACGTCTTGTCTATGTGTATCTTTTTAATCCAGAAATTGTTAAAGCCATTAAAATTCCGCCGCTGATGCCGCTTATTCCATATCTGCCTGAAGCGTTTAATATTAGTTTTCTGCCACCGTTTTATTTTACGTACTGGATAATTGCGATTGCAGTCATCGCTCTGTTTCACGAATTTGCCCATGGCATTGTTGCCCGACGGTATAATGTGAAAATAGTCACGACAGGATTTGGATTTTTAGGACCGTTTTTAGCTGCGTTTGTTGAGCCAAATGAAAAACAAATGGTAAAAAAAACAAAATATCAGCAGATTGCAATTCTTTCTGCAGGTGTTTTTACAAATACTTTGTTAGCATTATTTTTCTTTGTATTATTATCGGTGTTTTTCTTAGTGGCATATACGCCGTCGGGAGCAGTGTTTAACACCTATACACTAGGAGCAGTACCGCTCAGTTCTGTTACTATGATTGGCGGAAAAATGATTACTGTTCATTCAACGGAGAACATTTTGCAGATTATTGAAAAAAATAATCTTACAGATGATTTAATTTTGGGAGGAAATGGAAAAAGTCTGACTTTGACTGAAATTACTGCCGATGATAAAAATTATTATATCGCCATTGAAAATCTTGCATTACAACTTAAAGAGAATCGTGCAAATGTTATTTTATATGAAGATCTTCCCGCCATTCGGGCAGGTTTACGTGGAAGCATTGTAAAAATCGACAATACTCCGGTTAAAGATTATGAAGATCTTGTAACAGCATTAAAACAATATAAAGCAGGGGATGACGTTGTGATTGAAACTATTGATCGCATTGAAAGCGAAAAAAAATTAGTCTATAATCTGCGTCTTATTCAAAATACCGACGATGGAAAGGCAGTTATAGGAATCGGCTATCTTGGAAATAGTGAAAGTGTTTTAACAAAAATGACAGATATGTTCAACTTTTTCAAGAAGCCTGCGACAGATTATCAGCCCCGCTATAATGGAGATTTTATTTTATTTATATATCACTTGATTTGGTGGCTTGCAGTGATTAACTTAAGTGTTGCGCTCGTTAATATGTGGCCGGTCGGCATTTTTGACGGCGGGAAAATGTTTATGCTTACTGTCTGGGCGATTACTGGAAGCGAAACATTTGCACAAACGGCATTTAAAGTTGCAACGTATATTATTTTGGGATCGCTTGTCATATTAATGATTAGTTGGGGTTTTGCGATTTTTTAGAATTTTTATATTATAGAGAGTTTTGAAAAACTTAAATTTAAAAACTCTCTATAGAAAATCAAAGATTTTCTATCTCTCCAAACATAATATTTGTAGACAACGACAAACGAAAAAAATTAATGTCGTTGGCTATGACATCCTCCACACCCTAAAGGTTTTTTGCTGCGGCAAAAAATCCGCGTGCGCGCGGAGTGTGGTTTCCGACGAGCGGCTCTACTCTTCCATGATCCACACAGTTCCATGATGCTTGTCTTGGTTTCTGATGTACTCATTTCTTTCATCAAGCTGAAAGATCCCAAGAGACACTGCAAATTTTCCTCGACTCCACAAATGTCCTTTCGGATATCTTTTTCTAAAATTTTCTGCCCTCTCAAAAAATAATTTTGAAGACAAGCCTTTCAAAAATTGCAATGCTGTCGACGGCAACAGGGTGAGAGGAATTTTCGCGGTTCCCTGAACATGTTCTGACTGAACATTCAATTCAATCCATTTAATGCCGTGCAGCGAAGCTGCTCGTCTGATACAACCTTCTGCCAGTTTTTTATATTTCTATTTTCGCAGTGCCTTGTATCGATATTTTGTGCACCATTCAAACTCCCAGATTGAAAGTCCGATGATATGATTTCCTCTTTCAAATTTATTTTCTGTATAGCTTCCGCTAATGCTTAATTGTGTTTGCATTTTTTTCTCCGCGCGGCGCGCGCACCGCGCTGCCGCAAAGTTTATGTAGAACGAGCTAGTTCACTCTAGGTATACTGTATTCAAAGGGGCTACTGTCTAGCTCCCTTTGAATAATTTTTCTAAGAATAAATACTTACTTAGCGACGAGAGAAAGCACGCACTTCAACTACAGCTTAAAAGCTGTGAGTTTTCGTGCTAGTTTTATAATAAAACTTAAATATTAAATCCTCTTTCAAATAAAAATGAAAGCTGTTGATTTAAGCGATATAGAAATTGATGGTCTTGATAACATTTCAAAACAGTTAATATTAAAAGGAGAATATTCTAATGCTCTGATTTATTTGGATCAAATATATAAATCATTATCAAAATCTATACCAAATAATTTTCAAGAGTGGAATAAGCGGAAAGAAACTCCTACTGGAAAAAGAGTTGATACATTAGGAAAAATTTGCGAGGCCATAAGAGAGTATGAAAGAGTAGAAAATAGAGTGAGATGTAGCAGCGAAGATCATCTTGATGCATTTTATAAATGTCAGGGAGTTTCAGGTGCAGAAGCTGCAGCAGAATGGATTTCTTCACAAAGTGCTCCTTCAAGAGTAGAAATAGAAATTGACAAATCAAAGGATTTATCAAAATTAGGAGATATAATTAGAAGTTATTGCCAATAAATCTTATCATTTTTCACATCCACACAAGTCCATCTTTAGTAAGAACAACAAATCGTATACCAACGGGATTTGATAATAATGCCGAGATGAGAGCCATATGCTGTTTGCCATCGCCGCTTGCAATGCTTAATGCGACTTCTGTTCCGTGAAGTTTTCCTTTTAGTTTTTGTAAAATTTCTTCTTTTAAATCTGTAATCGCACTTTGAGTTACCTGGATAAATTCAAATTTTTTTTGTGAAGTGAATTGTTTTGCAAATTCTTCGCCGACGAGAAAGATATTGTCCCATTCGCCGTGATTGATGACTCCGGCAACCTGCCCCCAGGTTCCTTTTCCTTCACCCAAAAATGCAACTAGCTCCATATAAAAAAAGTGCGAGATAGATTTATAAGTTTTTAGGTAATTTAATGTAAAAGAGCTGAACATGAAAGACATTCCACTTCACGAAATTACGTTACGAAAATATGAAAAACCGGTTGGTCTAGAAAAACGCGAGCTGCTTCGCAAGATTTGTTTGTCTTTGGGATTATTGCAACTAGGAGATTCGCGCGATATTATCGTCGATGTTTTATTTGTTCTAGTTGATGCACGAAAAGCAAAAGAAAAATTAACGAGCGATGAAATCAACGCTCGCGTTGCAGCAGTACGAGCGCAGTATCACCTCGAAACACGTGGACTTGCTGAATCAAATATCCGAAGACAATTAAAGCGATTGCGCGACGCAATGCTCGTCGATAAACAGGAGAATCTGTATTTTTTAATTGAAATGTCAAGTTTACAGGAAATTTTTGAAAATAACTTAGAGCGATTTGTCATTCCGCGGATTATTGAGCGTGTTAAAGAATATTTACATGCACTCGAAGAAAAATAAAACCTAAATCAATAATATAAAAAGAAAAATAAAGGAAAATGATAGGTAGAAAATATAAAAAGAAAAAATAAAAATTGAAAAATTTATCTTTTTTTCTTTTTTGCTTTTTTCGCCTTTTTTTTTGCCATTTAAATTACCTCCCTTGTTTTGTAAAGCATAGTATTACATCGCATTCATTGTATTTAAATGTTTTTATAATTTGCAAAAATTATTTTTATTAATTATTTTTTTCTCTCTTTTGTCGACGGGAAATTTTTTATTTACTTTTGAGAAAAATATTACTGGAAAAAATGTTGAGGAAAAACAAAAATTGCGGATATTTTTATTTTGATAGCCCGCAGATATACCCAATTCCTGATTTTTGTATGTCGTCAATTTTTAGGTTTACTTTTTGGAATATTTCTTTTAATTCTTCTTTTGAAAATTGTTCTGAAACAATATTCTCGCTTTTGCCGTCGAAAATAACAGTTCTATGATCAATTATTTTTTTTATTGAACTAAGACGTTTATAGACTTTCATTCTTTCTTTAAAAGCATCTTCGGAAAAAACACTGATTATTATTGTGCCGTCTTTTTTTAGGACTCTTTTCATTTCCTCTAAAATCTTATATTTATTATCACCAAAATTTGCAAATGTTGTGAGACACAATACGAAATCAAACATTTTATTTTTGAGCGGGATATTCATTGCATCGGCCCATATAATTTTGATTGAAGGATATTCTTTAAAATTATTACTGGCGTCGTCGACCGCTTTTTGATCATGATCTATTGCAGTAATATTTTGAGTTATATCAAGCAAATCTTTTACACTTCTTCCGTCTCCGCATCCCACTTCAAGAACAAGCGCATTTTTTGTAATGTACTTATGCAGAAACTTTTTTTCATCTTCAAACCAAGATTTATACGACGCGGGAAGATCATTCAATACTTTTTTCCACAGATCGATGTTTTTGACTTGCTTACTTTTCATATAGAAAAATGATTGGCAAAGCTTAAAAACCCTTCTTGCTGCAGATATGTAGCATACTACATCAATTAGCTCCATAATTCTAGGAGTATAACTGCATAGGTAGGAGCACGCGAACATGAATAAAAAAAATATTATATTATTTTTAGCATCTTCAATTTTTAAACAAGGAGAAATAAAAAATGTTAGATGAAAAACATATTTTAGATGCAGTACAAAAAATACGAAACAGCGAAAACGGACGCACAGAAAAAAGAACGTTCGATCAGACTCTCGACTTAATTGTAAATTTAAAAGAGTTTGACGTCCGCCGGCAGGCATTTACGACGTTTGCACAGTTGCCGAAAAAATTTAAAGATAAAAAAATTGTCGCTTTTTTTGAAAAAGAATCAAAGCTCGTGAGCAGCATTCAAAAAGAAAGTTTTGCGCAGTACAAAGAAAAAAAAGACATAAAAAAATTGTTAAAGAATTATGATAATTTTATTGCGAGCGCAAAATTAATGCCGGCGGTTGCAACAAGTTTTGGCCGCGTCTTAGGTCCTGCAGGAAAAATGCCGTCGCCGCAATTAGGAATTGTTGCACAGGAAGAAGATGCAATTATCAAAGCAATGCTTGAAAAAATTAATACGACGGTAAAAATTGCCGTGAAAGAGCCGAGTATTAAAGTTGGCGTTGGAAAATTTTCATTATCTGATAGCGACCTTGTACAAAATATTTCTGTGGCATACAGTAAAATTATTGAAAATCTGCCGAAAGGAAAAGATAATGTACGAAATGTTAAAATTAAATTCACGATGGGTGCGCCGGTAGCGATTGTATTATGAACAGTTCACAGGATATAAAAGTAAAGCAGGTAAAAATCCTCGCTGATAAAATAAAAAAATCCAAGACATTGATGATTGTATCTATCCGAGGTCTGCCGTCGCGCCAATTTCAGGAGATAAAAAAAACTGTGCGCGGTGAAGCATTTGTTCAAATTGCGCGAAAAAATATCTTCTTTCGAGCGATTGAAATGATGCAAGAGGAAGCAGTCAAACCGCTTGAGCAGTACATTGGCTCTGACATTGCTTTTGTTTTATCAAACACAGACGGCTATGAACTTGCCCGATTATTATCAAAACGAAAAACGCGTGTTTTTGCAAAAGCGGGGCAGATTGCCGACGATGATATTGAAGTTAAAGATGGTCCCACTGAACTAGTGCCGGGTCCAGTCATTAGTGAACT
>CAYIPM010000053.1:0-6244 GCA_964365195.1 Candidatus Woesearchaeota archaeon | reverse complement strand
GAGAAATAATATTTTAATAATTATAGTAAAAGACAGAAATTTTTCCTCAAAAAAATTTGCTGATTTTCCTAATAAGTCAAGACGCAAACGAGGAAATATTAGCGTCCTTGACTATATTAATATTTTATTTTTAAAGATTATGAAGATGTAATAGCTTTAACTATAACATAAAGTAATGCAAGAGCAGCGATTATGCCAATCCATTTTAATAAATCTTTCTCGGTAAACCCTCTTTTATTCATTGTAGTCCTCTTTTTAAACTTTCAATATCAGCCTTTACTGTTATTAAGTCTTCTGCTCTTTTAAAACTTTTCTCGAGTTCTTCTATCCTAGTAGCATGATTCTCTATTCTATTTAAATAAGAATAAATTATATACGCAAAAAATGTTATCAAATATAAAATGATTATGGTAATTCTTTGTTCTGGATAATAAAGTGCAATTAAACCAATCAGTGCAGTTACTAATCCTAATAATGTTGCTCTTATTTCTTGATCCATATTTTTATTCCGTAAAAAATTCAACAATATCTTTGTCTTTGACGACGTGTTTAAGTCCGACTTGCTGCCCGGAAAATTTACTTGAAGGCCCCCAGATTTTTGCGTATTTTACTTTTTTTGAATATCCGTGGAGAATTTTTTCCGCAACATCCTTCAAATTTGCACCGGGATAAAGAATAATTGGAATATCCTCTTTTGCCTTATCTTTACCTTGATGCCGGGTATAAATGCGAAGGACATTAAATGAATGTATGATTTTTTCTTTTAATTCTTGAATTCCCTCCTTTGTTATTGTTGAAACCAGAACGAAATTATATCGTTTTGTTTTTAATGTTTCAATAATCTTTCTTTTTGTTTCTCCATCAAATTTTTCTATTTTATTGAATACAATTATTTTTTTTTGTTCTTCATTTTTTGCCAATGCCTCAAGAACAATTGGAATTTCCTGCATTTTTTCGACGACAAGCAGAACTGTATCGGCATTATAGACAATACCTCGGTCAAAATTATCTGACGCAATTGGCGGCATGTCAATAATCTGAATGTTACATCCTTGATAATGCAATATGCCTATTTCTGCAACTTGAGTCGTAAAACCATAACTTGCTATTTTTGGCTGCGCGTTTGTCAATACTTTTAATAGTGATGATTTTCCAACGTTAGTGAGTCCTACGAGCACTGTCTGCATTTCCTCTTTTTTGAATCCTTTTTTTGCTGTTTTCTTTTTTGATTTTTTTGAGAATTCTTGCTTTAATTTTTTGTAGCGTGTTCGCAGATTTGCTCGCAATGCCTCCGCTGATTTATGTTTTGGCACAAAACGCAGCATTTCCTCCAGCGCCTCTAGTTTCTCTTTATCTGTTTGAGCACGATGAAATTTTTTTTCGGCATTTGCAAATTCAAAGCCAGGATTTGTTGTCATGATATTATCAATGATTGCGGTTTTAAAATTGTTTAGTTTTCTTAAAAGTTTTTGGATAATTCATTTATGTCCATAAATCTAAAACTACATTCTAAAGAACGTGATCGTAGCTTTAGGGCTTTCAATTTTGGATCACACTGAAAATTCTTTAGAATTCTAATTTTCAGGGCCATCAAAAATTAAAAAATTTTTGAGGCGAGAAAATATAGTGAAAGACATAAGTCTTTCCCTATCTAGTCAACGACAAACTGGGGAAATACTAAAGTCGTTGACTATATTTATGATTTTCTGAACAGAAAAAATTGCATTTTTTCTGTTTTCTAAAAACAAGTGCCTGCTCACACCACACCAAAGGGCGTGGGTGGCACAATTGTTTTTTTGATGTCAAAGTGTTTGACAAACCACGCACTTTAGTGCGTGGAACACTTTGAACATCCAAAAGTCTAACAAACTCCACACTTTAGTGTGGAGTAACACCCAAAGACTTTTTGATAAAAAATTATAAAGGCAGGACGAATATCTTTTGTATGAATAGCACATTTTTCAATAAATCTGCAGATGAAGTTGCTCAATTGCTTTTAGGAAACTATTTAGTTCGAGTTATCGACGGTGTTAAAAAAAAAGCAATCATCGTTGAGACTGAAGCATATTTTGATAAACATGATCCTGCGTCACGTGCATGTTTTAATGGAGACATTTGTGAAACAATGCACATGAGTGGCGGCACAATTCTAGTGTATGGTGTTCATAATAATTGGCTTATTAATATTGTAACGGGAAAAAAAGGCGAAGCTAGTGCAGTGTTACTTCGGGCACTTGAGCCGATTAATTTTGACGCCAAAACCAATGGACCAGGATTATTAACAAAGGCGCTTTCAATCACGAAAGAATTTCACAAAAAAAATATTTTTGATAATGATATGCTATGGATTGAGACAAATCGTGAAAATAATTTTAGCGTTAAAAAAAGTTTTCGCATTGGCGTCAAAAAAGATTTGCCAAAGAAATTACGATTTTATATAAAGGGGAATAAGTGGGTGAGTAGGACGTGAAATTTTGTGATTTTGTCACCATAATAATTAAAAAGGGTTTTAGTCTTATTCTTTTATGCAAGAGATAATTTCTTCAGTAAGAGAATTGCAACAAGGAAAAATTCAACAATTTGGGAATCTCGCTCTTGTTCCTTTGTTTGGCGAGCAAAGCTCTTTAGATTATCTTATTTTAAGAGAAGCTATTGCACAAGGTTTTCAGGTTAGTGAGAATCCTAAGGGAGCTCATGTTCCTCAATTATATGTTATTAATGGAACTGGAAAAAAAGTTTTAGCAATTCAAGGAGAGTATGTTGTTGGGGGGAAACAGAACCGGACATTTACAAGAAATGTTTATTTTAATGATAATTTTAAAGGAGAAATTCCGGTGCGTTGTGTTGAAGCAGGAAGATGGCATTCTGAAGATAATTCATCAGGTACATTTTCTTCAAGTGGAGTTGTTCCTCGCTCTTTATCACAAGCTGAAAGCCAAGGGGATACATGGTTGGCAGCATCTACTTATTTAGATGAATCAACAGTTCATTCGGCTACTTCGGATGTTGGTGAGACGTATCGATCACGACAAGGAGATTTTGATTTTTCTAAACAACATTTTTCTTTTTTAGAAGGACAGACCGGTATGATAGCTGTTTTTATGCAAAGGCGAAAAAAATTATTTGTTGCTGATATTTTTGATCAGCAGCATCGGTTTTCCCAATATTTTTCAGGATTATTGGAAAGTCATATTCTTGACAGCGGTCTTGATTCTAAAGAAAACGTTAATTTAACAGAGTCTGAAGTAAGGAAATTTTTAGACTCTGCTGATGGCTGTTGTTTTCAAGATATTCCTCCAATCAGTTTGGGTAAGGATTATACTTTGCATGGAGAAGATTTATCTGGCCATGTTCTTTCCTATGAAGGAAATCGTCTCTATACTCACTTATATATCCCTTTTAATCATCGTCAAGATGATACTCTTGATACAGAGCTCGTGACTGATATTTATCAAGCGATAATCAATTAATTTTTAAATTGCCGTCGTCTTTCTTTTTAATGAAGCTCGGTGTTTTATTTTCAGGCGGAAAAGATTCTATGTATGCAGCATATCTTGCAAAAAAAAATGGCTATGAGCTTTGCTGTTTACTGAGCATATTTTCAGAAAATAAAGAGAGTTTTATGTTTCATACGCCGTCGATAAAACAGGTTGAAAAACAGGCTATGGCAATGGGCGCTCAATTAGTTGCCTTAAAAACACAAGGAGAAAAAGAAAAGGAATTAAAAGACTTAGAAAAGCTAATTAAAAAAGCAATTCGTGAGCATGCCATTGAAGGAATTGTGACGGGAGCTGTGGGAAGTGTGTATCAGGCAACACGAATCCAAGAAATCTGTAATAAACTTGAAATAGCTTGTTTTAATCCGTTATGGCAAAAAAATCAGATAGAACTCCTTGAAGAATTATTACAAAATAAATTTGAAATAATCATTACCGGCGTGTCCGCCTTTCCTTTTGATCAGCGTTGGCTGGGCAGAAAGATTGATATGCAATTTATTGATGAAGTGAAAACACTAGAAAAAAAATACGGCATTAATCCTGCAGGAGAGGGAGGAGAATTTGAAAGTTTTGTTTTAGATTGTCCGCTTTTTCAACGGAGATTAAAGGTTATAGATTTTGAAGATTTCGGCGAGGGAAATTCATGGAGGAGGGAGGTGAAGGTGGCATGAAACAAAAAAAAATTCTCATCATTAACATCTGCAAAGAAACATTACATTATTATGAATTTGTGAAGCCAGTTGAAGATATTGTGAAATCGACGGGGGAAAAATATATAGTCAAACATTACACGAAAATAAATTCACAGGATTTGAAAAAAACACACGCCGTTATTATTTGCGGAACAAGCCTGCAGGATAATGATTTTATGAATCATGTTCATTATTTTTCATGGCTGAAAAATTTTGATGGTGCTGTCTTAGGTATTTGCGGTGGGATGCAGATTATGGGAGTTGTTTTTGGGGGAAAGGGGTTGCTACAGAAAAAAACAGAAATCGGTTATTATGGAGAAAAATTTGTTAAAAATTTTCTGGGTTTACTTGGAGAAATGAAAGTGTATCATTTACACAATTATTATGTTGATTTTTCATTGCTTGATGATTTTGAAATATTTGCTGGAAAAAACATTGCGCAGGCGGTGAAACACCGATGGAAAAAAATATATGGGGCATTGTTTCATCCTGAAGTGCGAAATAAAGAAGTTATAAAGAATTTTATTAAAACATTTTTGTGATTATTGTGGGACAAGTGCCGCCACACTATACTTTTTTACATCGCTTAATGAGCGCACTTGTTTTAGTTTTACTTTATTTATATGATTTTCATAATTATAATATTCTTGAGCATCACCCGCAATTTCTTCCTGCATCAGATCAATCATTGTTGCGTCAGCGCGTTCTTTTTCAATTTGGCGCAATCCGATGAGCCGTTCTTTTGCCTGATTTAATTCGGCCGCCGAAAGTTTTTTTATTTTTTTAATTTCCCGCCCAACAATTTTTTTAATGAGCGGAATTTTATCTTTTGTTGTTCCGGCGTAGATTAATTCGTAGGCATATTCTTTTGATTGCTCCAAATTACTTTTGATTGCATAGCACAATCCCCTTTTTTCACGCACCTCTTGAAATAGGCGGCTGCTCATTCCGTCTCCAAGAATGACATCGAAGATTTCTGCCGCATACCGGTCAGCGTGTGTCAGCGTCGGCATATGAAATCCCATCACCAGATGCGCTTGATCAATTCCTTTTCTTTTTTCAAGCGCATTTCCATGACGTGGAATAATTTTTTGCGTGTAAATTTTTTCCTTGTGAGAAGGTGAAGGAAATTTTTTTGCCTGATCTAGGACGCTTTTCCAGTTTGTATTTCCGACGACCATAAAGATCATATTATTTGGCGTATATGCCACCCGATAATTTTTTAGCATCATTTCACGTGAAAGTGAACGAACACTCTGCACTGTTCCTGATATCGGAAGATTAAATGGCGGCGCATATAAGAGTGATTTAATTTTTTCAATAACATGCGACGAAGGATTATCATGATACATTTTTATTTCCTCCACAATCACATTACGCTCCCGTTCTATTGCATTTTTTTCAAACAATGGATTACATGCAAGATCAATGACGCTGTCTGCGCCCAATGCGCAATGTTTTTTTGGCAGTTTATCCCAAAAACAAGTAAGCTCTTCTGAAGTAAATGCATTAATAACGCCGCCCCGCTCTTCTATTTCCTGCGGAATTTCTTTCGCCGTCTTTTTGTGTGTGCCTTTGAATACGACATGTTCGATAAAGTGACTTACCCCCTTGTGTTCAGCAGATTCGTGCTGTGCACCAAATTTTACTGCAACAGCAGTTACAACGACGGGCGTTTTTCGCTCTTCACATAACACTGTTAGTCCATTTGATAATTTTTTTCTATAGAACTGCGGTTCGCCTTTCATGAGAACAGCAGCATTAAAATGTTAATAAATGTTTATGAAATATTGCTCTGTCTGAAGTTGGTGATTATTTATAGAGAATTTTGCAAAATTAACAAAATTCTCTAAGAAGAAGTTTGAAACGCTGAAATTTACTGTTTTTAGAGGTTGTAAATTTCAGAAAGTGAATTATTCAAACTTCTCTATAGAGAGTTTTGAAAAACCTCAATTTCAAAACTCTCTAATAAGAACTCAGAGACTAAATTCTTTGATATGAGTATCTCCGCACAGACTTTTGCCCCGCCACCTTCCACCCACCGCCCACCCGACG
>CAYIPM010000052.1:0-6390 GCA_964365195.1 Candidatus Woesearchaeota archaeon | reverse complement strand
TTTTACTTTGTGGAATTTTATTGCAGTGTTTGTGCTTTTGATGGTGTTTTATTTTTGTAATCATCAAAAATATTCATAAATATATACTCCAACATAATAGTCTAAATCGGCATATTCTTTTTAAATTACAGTTTTGTTCTAATCATAATATAAAATGAGGCTATTTTCATTATTTAGTAAAAGTGCAGCAGTTTATTTTCCCGACGCTACAACATTCTACAAGCATAAGGAAGGATATGAAACATACAAAAAAATATTCACACATTTAGATATTCCTTTTCAAGAATTAGAAACAAATTTGTCCAGTGGCGTAGAAGTTTTTGTAGAGGGTTATGAACAGCTTGCCCGTCGCATAGCAAATGATAATTATCATGCCCTGCAAAAAAAAGGTATAAAAAAAATTATTACAACGTCACCTGAATGTTATTACATGCTTTCGCAAGTGTATCCAACGCTGGTGCCTCAATGGGATATAGTCGTCGATAATATCTGGGCAATAATCCTTGAGCATCTGGAAAAACGGCCGCAAAAAATAAAATATCCTCTTAACGAGACATTAACTTTTCATGATAATTGTTATCTCGGCAGATATGCAAAAATCTACGACGAACCGAGAAAAATAGTGCAATGCATTGGCTGTTCTATTAAAGAAATGGATAATAATCGGGGGAAAAGTTTTTGTTGCGGAAGTTGCGGCGGCTTACCGCTCATCGATAAACAAACAGCAGATAATCTGGCAAAAGAACGGCTCATGCAAGCAAAAAGAATTGGTATACAAAAAATGGTTGTAACAAGTTTTGATAATTATCAATTGTTAATTGAACATGCCGCTGCAACAGGAATAGAGGTTCTTGAACTTTCGCAGGTTCTTGCGCAAGCATTGAGAATTAAATTGACATCTGTACATTCAACAGCAAATAAAGAAATAAATAATAAACAAAACACGCTCGTAACAATGTCTCAAGAGATTATTCAAGGAGAATCAGATGAATAAAGATAAAGAAACACTCGCCGTCTATGCAAGCGATGCGTCAGGTATAAAAGGAAAAGCAATTAAGGTATTTTTTCCGACAACAATAGAACAAGTGCAAAAAATAGTTTCTGAAAATGCAGTTGATATCGTACCGAGAGGCAGCGGCACAAATCTAGCAGGGGGAGCAGTTCCCAATAATTCTATAGTTGTTGAAATGCGTGGCTTGAATAAAATAATCCATGTTGACTTGCTCAAAAAAACAGCGCTTGTGCAGGCAGGGATAACTATGAAAGAATTAAATGAAAAACTCAATCAGACCGATATGGAATTTCCAGTTTATAATAATGAACAATCAACTATCGGGAGTATGATCGCCGTCAATACATTTGGCATTAAAAGCATGCGCTACGGCATTATGAAAGATTGGATAGAAGAGATAGAATTTGTCAACGGCAAAGGTGAATGGCTTAAAATAGGAAGAGCAGATCTCGCAGAAGTCTGCGGCATGGAAGGAACAACGGGAATTATTTGTACAGTACGAATAAAATTATTATCAAGAAGCAAAAAAAGTTTTTCACTATTCCAATCAGATACGCTTGATGAAATTATCTCACTTGCTCGTCGATTAAAAACAGAGTCAGACGTGGTAATGCTTAAGGTATATTCAAAAAAAACTTCGAAAATAGTTGGCTTGCCGGAAAAATATAATTTGATTATTGGATTTGATTCAAGCCGCGGAAAAATAAAAGAGGAAGGTTATTCTAAACTAAACACCATTATAAAAGATGAATATGTTTATTTGTATTCCCAGGGATATACTGAAAGTGAAGACGCAAAATTATTCTATGATAAACTTAAGGAATATATGGTGCGCGTAGAGGAAATTGGCTCGCCTTACACTGCCGATGCTGGGATGGCAATTGTGAATACTTTTTTTAAAAAAGAAGAAACCGCCGCTTTAAAAAAAATTATAGAATTCAACACAAAAATAGGTGTAAAAAAAGGACATTATCCGATCGGTCTCAAGCGTAAATATCTCCTTGATCCCTTAGAAAAAAAAATTTTTATGCGAATAAAAAAAAGACATGATCCATTAGGAAAAATGAATAAGGCAAAATTATTCGATGATTTCATTCCTGACTCGTTAGAAAAAAAAGAATCTACTTTTATGGAAGAAAACAAACAAAAAGAAATTGTTCCAGAGTTTGAAAAGATAAAAAATAATGAACAACTAGAATTTCCCACACAAAAAGAAATGCCTCCTCTTAATCAAAAAATTGAGCATGTTCAAACGCCACCACAACGACAGATAGATAACGGCGAATATAACCAAATAAAAAAAATCATGACCAATAATACACGCAAGGAAATTGAAAACAATACTGCATCGCTGTCACCCACTCCAGAAAAAAAATCAAGTTTATCTGAAATTGATTTGATAAAAAAAATAATGACGAATCAGCGAAAAGATAAGAATGATAAAAAAGAGGAAAAAAAGAATGGGGATTCAAGAGCATAATTTAAAACAGGAAATTAAAGAGATAACAGAAAAATGTAATCAATGCGGACGATGTAATAATTTTTGCCCTGTGTTGCGCGACGTAAGAAAAGAACAATTTTCCCCTCGAGGAATGACGGTTATGCTTGAACAGGGATTTTTTGAAAAAATTGTTTATAAATGTACGCTATGCAAAGCATGTGAAGAAAATTGTCCTATAGAACTCAAATTATGCGATGCATTTACCAAAGCACGAAAAATTCTTGTCTCGCAAAGGCAGGAGTTCAAAGAGAATAAAGAAATGATAAAAAATTTCGAGAAGACAGGTAATCCCTTTGGGATAAAATTAAATGTAGTGAGCTAAGGGTAGTTTCACTATTTCTTATTAAAGCTAAATTTCTATCAATATATAGTACTTTAGATGAAAGTAAAGATATAGTCAACGACATTAATATTTGACCATTTTGTCGTTGACTTATAGCATATGACTTAATTAATTGAACAAAATTGTCATATGCTATATAAAGCGGTTTGAACACTTCAACCTCGCCAAAGTTAAAGTTCAAAAAAATTTCTTCAAGAAATTTTTTAGTACCAGGTAGATGTGTACTCTATTTTTATCCTCAACCAATCATCATCTGTCTCCCCACGCATTTCGGACAGACAAATTTTCCCACAACTTTTTTAAACAACGATTTTTCAGTTGACATTGCGCACACAGAACATATCAAAGAGCAATCCGCGCATATAGCTGCTTTGTTCATAAAATCTGTCCGTAGATGAGCAGCGCAAAAAGATTTTTTACAGCGGCTGCAGTTCTGATTGCACTGCGCGCACAATACGCGGTCACACTGAGAACAACATTGTCGTCTGCATTTTCCGCACACAAGTCCGTGACACGACTGACAATGAATCAAGCAAGTTTCACATAAAACATGGTTAGAAGAGCATAAAAAAAGATTTTTTATATCTTTATTGCATTGCTCACAAAAAATATCTTGTATTTGTTTTGTTAAAGGATTAAACTGCAAGGAAATTTGCCGTAATTTTTTTCCGTTTGCAATGGTTATAACCAGATCATACACCGGATAATAAATAATCGTCTTGTTTAACAAGTGTGAATAAATATTAATAGAATGTTTCTGTTTTTCTTCGCAAATATGAAATTCTTTTTCTTTTGCAATTTCGCTTGGATTTACCTTTTCCTGCAATCGCGCAATCGTTTCATGCAAGCGATTAATTTTAGCGCGAACAATAGTCTGTTCGTCGTCAGTATTTTTTGCAAGTTCACTGATTCTTTTAGTATGAACGGCAATTTCTCGCTCTACTTCACCTATCAAAGAATCATAGTGACGATTGATTCGGTCAATTTCTTTGCTCAAAAGTAGTTTTAATTTTTCTGTGATGCTCACTATTTTATTCTGCAAAAGCTGTTTTATTCTCTCTTTTGCAACATCTCTCACCTCGCGCAGCGTGTTAAGACCAATATCGCTTTTTTCTCCCGGCTCATGAGGATAATTCTCAATAATAAAATTATCAATGATCTGATTATCATGGACATATACTGTATGCAATAATTTTTCATGCTCGTTGGTATATTGCATGCTGGTTTCAAATGTTAATTTAAATATATAATCAAAATTAATTTGTTTATCAATGCGCACCAGAGGGTTATGCAACTGCAAACAAGACGCAAGTGCTTCGTGGAGATTATCTCCGACAGTAAGTCGGATAAGCGCAATATTTCCCTTGTTGCGTAAATATTCAGAAATACTATTTATCAAATGATGTGAATGACTGATATATTCCGCATCGCCTTCGACAAAATCTTTCACAAAACAAAAAACATAAGGAGCAGTTTTTCCATACAAACGCTCAAAATCTTGCGGAACTTTGCTCACGCGCATGATTTCTTCACCTTCTACCTGACAGTGCAGCATCACGAAGAAATCTTTAAGAAGTGTAGACAGTTGGTTCATGGCGCATCAATGACTGCAGAGGTATTATCTTTTGACTGATTATAGGCAGTAATTCCTTCAGCAATAATTTTCTCTATTTCTTTTATTCCTTTAGAAAAGATTTCCAAATTATTTTTTGCGTCGATAAAATGATTCATAATCATTTCTTCAATTTTATTGATGCCAAGTTCCCCGTTGCCATCTAAACCAAGATTAAATAAAATAATGGGCAATTCTCCAATAATAAGCCCGACACAGCACATTTTATTGATGATAAGGTCTACTACGTATTCCTCCATCGTGTCTTTTGTCGCCAGACTAAAAATATTCATATCTTTTTTTTGTCCGATCCTATCAATTCTGCCAATTCGTTGTTCAACAGACATAGGGTTCCACGGCAGATCATAATTAATTAAATTATTGCAAAATTGAAAATTAAGCCCCTCACATCCTGTTTCCGTAGACAACATAATATCTGCAGCATTGCGAAACGTCTCAATAATTTTTGTTTTTTCTTCTCGAGTGTTTGCGCCGGTAAATGTAACAATACATAAGCCCAGTGGGCTTAATTGATCTGCAATATAGTGCAGCGTTGTCGGATGTTTCGTATAAATCAATACTTTCTGTCCTGACTCGCCATAAAATATTTCTTTGATCAATTGAATCAGTGTTTCAATTTTAGAATCTTTTTCTAATTTTTCATATTCTTGTAAAATCTGTCCTGCATGAATTCTCGTTCGTTCATGATACCGGTCTTCGCTCACAACAATCCTCTGCAGTGTTTCTATTGCAGATTTTGAGGAGCTGGTTATTTTTGGCAGGAGCGCGTAAATGGCAAGTTTGCCGTTAATTTGCATGCCGTTCGATAGAAAATAATTTGATTTGATCATATGTTGAATCTCATCATAAATTAACTTTTCATGGGGAGAAAGTTCAACTTGTATGGTGCGGGGAATCCTTCGCATATAAGAGACAGTTGTTTCACTTCGCTTTCTTCTCACCATGACTTCGCGTAACTTGCGTCTTAATTCCTCATGATTCAGCGGTTTGCGTTTATTGCCGCGTGATAAAAAGTTCTTTTTAAAATTCTGCAATGTTCCTAAATGCCCTTTTTTTAACAAATTAAGGAGACTGTATAATTCCAAAAGATCATTTTGAAATGGTGTCGCAGTCAAAATAAGAAATCTTTTTTTCTGAATCCTGTCAACAAATCGTGTTCTCATGCTCCGCCGGTCTTTTAATTTATGCGCTTCATCAACAATAAGTAAATCCCATGAGATATCATGCGCAACCCGATGCTTAAAATCCCTATTTTCATCGTCATAAATTTTGACGCGATCAATTGAAGCAATTGCATGGGGTGCATCATGCCAGTCCTCTTCAGATTCAATAATCGTAAAGTTAAGCTCAAATTTTTCTTCAAGTTCCATAACCCATTGATCAACCAGCGATGGCGGTGTAAGAATTAAAATTTTCTTTGCAAAGCCACGTTCAATTAATTCGCGAATGACAATGCCAGCAGTGATGGTTTTTCCTAAACCAACTTCATCAGCAAGCAAGGCGCTCCCGTTAAAATCGCGTAAAATGCGCAACGCTCCCTCTTTTTGATGCGGCAGATCATAGATTAAATTTTTTTTTATTTTTGGATATGAAATTATTTCATTAAGAGTATTATCGCTAATCATTTCAATTATCTTTATTTTCAAGGCAGCAACTTCAGCAGTGTCAAATTCGTCGATGCGTGTTATTGATTCAATTGCAAAATCTTCAAATGATTCATTAATGATAACTTCGTTATTCATCTCTTTATCCCCACAGACAATGCAAAAAATATTTTTTAAGCTTATCGATGCAGGAGTATATAAGAAAAGTTGTTAAAATAAATTTTTTAAAGAAACTAAATCTTTATTATACCAACGGAAATAAATTTTCGTAGAAAATTTTTTCCTTGGTATTTAGGA
>CAYIPM010000051.1:0-6481 GCA_964365195.1 Candidatus Woesearchaeota archaeon | reverse complement strand
ATTTTGTAAAATCTGAAGAAATATATAATTTATTTAAAGCTTCACAATTTGTTCAAAATTTAAGAGCTGCAGGCAATCATACGTTTAGACATGGCGGTGAATCTATGTTTTATGCAGCGAGAGATATTGATAAAAAATTTTATTTTTCTGAAGTTACAAAAGGAGAGTCGTCTGTAACTCTATCGGGAATAATTGATAGTGCAGAAAAACTCATTAAAGGCATTACTCGTCCAAATTATCTTTTTTTTGATTTTCACTTTCATCCAAATAATTATGGCCCCGTCTTACCCTCTCCAACTGACTTAACAATTTTTACGTATCCTGAATTCAAGAATATACGGGGAATTGGTCAGATTTTTAAAAATAAAAATATTGATATGCTTATTATACAACGTAAAAAAGAATTACATGCTTCTATTTTGGGCGATTGTGTTGATTCATATGCGAGAGAAGCGGAAAATTTTGCCTCTACCCAAGAATGCGCTGATTTTTTTAATAGATCTGGCTTATTTAATGCAGAAGTTGTTTCCTACGAGCGCGTAAAAAAATATCCTTTTTATTCTCCTTTATTTAGTGCAACTAATTTTAAAAAATTCTCTTACACACTAAACTTGGAGGAAGCGCTGGATAATAAGTTTTTCAGATAAGATGTCTAAGAGAGAAATAATTTGTCCAACAAAAAATGAATTCGATGCTTTAATTTATATTTTTAATAGTGATTTAAGCGATACTCTCAAAAGAAAAAAACCCATTCGTAGATTAGTTTCAGAGGATACTCATCGTTTAGAGTCAATTGCTAATCATCTTCAATCATCAGCGTATGCTGATAAAAGAGTTGCATATGAAATTATGCTTCGGTATGGAGATAATCAACGCCAAGCAGCGCTTTCTTTTCTTTTTCATTTTGGAACAAGTCAAGAATCAGCTTGTTTTGGATGTGTTGATACCTATAGTAAAATCTTAACTGAACATATTCTGCTCGCATTTCACCCAACAGAAGAAGATTTACTAAACGATTCAAAAATAAAAAAATTAATTGCAGATGCGCATATAGAATTATTAGGAAGTGATAGTGTTACAAGACTTGTTGGTTATCGTCCCTTATTTCCTTTTGAGTATTAAAAACTCTGTAAAAAAATTCTTAAGAGATTAATTTTTATTAAAAAATTATCCAGCTTACGATCATTCCCAGATACATGCCGATGGTTATAAACGGCATTGCTGGATAAAATTTTCCTTTTTGTGCGGTTACAAATAAAAATAATAATGCAAACGTTGCTGAAGCAATAATAATCAGCGAAGGAAAAATTGAGGCATAGGTTTTATAGAAGACTCCCGCAGTTATGATTGGGAAAACTATGTCGCCGCCACCAAGAATTGCAAGACTTACTCTTATTTTTGCTTTTTTTAGTTGCGATTCTAATTGTGCGGGTTTATTTGTATATTTTGTTTTAAGAAACTGGAACTTTCTCTTTTCTTTTTTTCCCATATACGGCATGAAAAAGCCGGTAAAAAATTTCAAATTATTAATCTGGTATTTTGCCATTTTTTCCATAAACTGCGAATGCCAGACCGCCCAGATATCATAGAGTGAAATAACGAGCAAGATAATGCAAATCCATAAGACGTTGAGTAAAGAAACAAATACTGCAGCAATGCCTGGATAAATAAGAAGTTCTGTGAAATTATGGACGTAGAGATTTCGCTTAAAAATTTTCATATAAGAAAGGGGAAGTGCGCAGGCGACGGCAATTATTGGTTTATAAGGGATTATTACTGTTTGCAGCAATGCATTAAATGCAAGCGCAAGCGCAATAGTGATCACCGCAAAAAACCATAATCGAATAAATGTTTCTGCATTTAATTTAATAAGCAGAAAAAATAATACAATTGCAAACACAAATGAAAAAATAATTTGCAAACCTTGCGGTTTTTCTTTTAATTCTGCGGGCGGCTCCATTCCATATGGTAATTCCAGTCCGTTTACATAGGTTGATACAACGAATAAGCCGATTAGTTGTGTAATGATAAACATTACCGTCAGCGTTAGTGTAATTTTAAGATTGTGTTTCATTCCGTATGAAAACCAAGGTTTTCCTAATAGGTCACCTTTCCTTTTGATGACTAAAATTTATTTTTAGGATTATTGTTAACCTCGATTTTGATTATAAATAAAAAGATGTTTTTAAATTGCTCGTTATTTTTTTCTAATATATATCCAACCGTTGCCGGCTCCTGTTCCTCCATCAGTTCCCCAAAAATTATGATCTGCAAAAAAATAAGCGCCGCTTATCGTATTGGTTTCTCCATATCCCATTATACTTCCCAATGCACAGAACCCAGGACTACCTGCGCGGTACCAGAATGGTGAACCCCCATTTATCGCCGCACAATTCTGCGCACTATTATCTCTATCGACGGTGGAAAAGGGATAAAAATTTTGGATAGCCACAAAAGATGCTGCCGCTGTTCCTATTTTTTTTTGATACGTCTCTGTTGAAAAATTAATCATGTATATTTCTGTTCCGCTGCTTATATTCATGAGCCATATTTGTTGCCCCGTATTTAACTCTTGAAAAAAGAACTCTACATATGCTCGTTGATCAATCGGACTTGCGTAATCATTTGCCCAGTCGTAGCGTAATACTTCTCCTTGCGTTTCCCAATGCTTTAATCCTATGAAGGTGTTGAATTGTTCAAGATCATTTCCTTTGATTCCCGAATATAGTAGCAAGGTATTAATTGCACTGTTCCAGGTTATATTTGTCGTCGGCTTGTTTCTTGCAACACCGCGAATAATACCTTGCGAATCTCCCCGTAAATTACTCCAGACTAATGTCCATCCTCCGCCGTCAGTCGTCATATCGCAATACACCTCAAAGGATTTTCCGTTTGCTTTTTCGTCGGTGTCAATAATATACCAGTTGTTTCCGTTTGCCTTACCGGCGCGTATAATATCCGAGCAGGAAGAAAAAAAACTAAAAGATTCTATGTCAAGAGTTGACTCAAGACCATTTGATTTTCCAAAGATTGGCACAACACCCACTTTCACAATCGTCTGATTCGAAGGTAATTCTGTTGCGTTAAAATCAAATGTTCTTGTTTCTAGTTGTTGAGGAATATTCTGCGTTCGCGTGAGAATAGTATTACTTCCGTCACTATTATAAAAAATAAATTTAATGCCGTCGGGCATTGGTTCACTTTGCTGGTTTAAAACTCCGACTGAAATTGCGGAGTTACTCCATTGCCAAGCATCTTTAATAACAAAGCTAGAGGTGAATGAAGCAATAGACACTTGCTGCGAACCTTTTTTTACTAATGGAACAATTATGTTTGCGATAATTGCCATTAAAATTATAACGATAAGAATAAGCAGAATAACTGAAATGATGCTAGCTTGTGCACGACTATTACCTCTTCTTTTCATAGATACAAAAGTAAAATGTGATATAAAAGTCTTTAGAATAGAATTTTAAAAAATTACCGCAACCGCACTGTTTCTAAATTTCGTGGCACGAGTGTTTCAATGTGATGCATTTTGTAGATTGATGATGCTAAATCAAGACATCTGCTTTGCTCGCCGTGATTAAGAATAATTTTTGCGGCGCGCGGTTGTGTTCTATTTGCATATTCGAGCAATTCACTTCTTCCGGCATGCGCTGAAAGACCGTCAATAGTTACAACATCCATATTAATTTCAATGACTTCTTCTTTTCCTTCGTTGCTCATTTTTACTATTTTTGCTCCTTCCTGCACTTGTTTTCCTAGCGAGCCAGCACCTTGATAACAGACAAAACAAATTTTGTTGTATTTACTTGACGCAAAATTTTTAAAATATTCAACAGACGCTCCCCCGACGAGCATTCCTGATGTTGCAAGAACAACACAAGGACCTCCTTCAATAACTGCTTTTCGTTCTGTCATACTGCCAACTCTTTGAAATATTTCTGAAACAAATGGATTTTTATCTTGAAAAATATCTCGACGCACCTGTGTGTTTAAAAAATCAGGATATGCTGTGTGAATGCCGTTAATGTCCCAGATCATGCCGTCGATATAAATGGGAACTTTTGGCATTTTTTCGTTGCGCATTGCCTCTTCTAAAATGAGCATTGTTTCTTGAGCTCTGCCTAAGCCCAATTCAGGGATTAAAATTTTGCCGCCGTTTTCTATTGTCTTAATTATTTCTCCAATAATCTGATTTTCCGCATCAACTCTCGATGGTAAAATATTATCTTTGCCTCCATAGGTCGCTTCAAGAAGCATTGTTTCCATGCGCGGAAAATTCGACGCTGCTTTGTCAAGAAGCCGGGTACGGATAAATTTGATATCTGCAGTGTAGACAAAATTATGTGCGCCGTTGCCAATATTAATATGAATAATTGCTCCGCCTAACGCATGACCTGAATTATAAAACGTTATTCGCATGTCTGGGGCAATATCAGTGACTTCATTGTATTCCAAACAAATGCTATGTTTTACCATTTCTTTAATATCAACTGATGAAAAAAGCGGAGCTGTTGCCTGTTTGTATGCAACGCCGATAAAATCGAGCGCCATTAATGCGGCAAGATCACGCGTCGGCGCAGTCATATAAATTGGTCCGCGATAGCCCATCTTAAATAAATAGGGAATAAGCCCGCAGTGATCTAAGTGCGCGTGACTCAAAATAATTGCATCAAGTTCGTTTAATTTAAATTCGGGCGCGTCAAGATAGGGAAATTTATCTTTTCCTCTTCCACCGACGTCAATTCCGCAATCAAGCAACACTTTTGTTTGCGGTGTTTGCAATAAAAAACATGAGCGACCGACTTGCCGCCCCGCACCAAGCACCGTGATTCTAATCCACTCTTCTATTTTTTCCGGATTCCATTCTTTGTAAATTTTTTTACCGACGTTATTAAGAAATCTTTTTCGCGTGCTGTTATTTTCATACAACACTTCACGAATATTTTCAGTAATTTTTGAGCGAATGGCTGGTGAGCGCTGAATCTGCGGAATCCAATAACTCTTGTCTTTAATTTCCTTAAGAATAAGCCCTGATTTTCCAATAACAAGCCCTGGTCGTTTTGCTTCAATGACAACGATGCTTCGCTGCGGATCAAACAAAATCGCAGTTACATCAGCGTCGATAGGAACTGTTTCACGAATTATTTTTTCTGTTTCTTCCTCTGAACGCAATAATGTGGGATCAATGCGCAACTCAATTCTTTTTTTAAATTCGCTCACTAACTCCTTGATCTTTCCCTGATTATCCTTGAAAAATTCTATATCGTCGGTGTAAAGTACTATATTTGCTCCTTCGAAATGTGCCGCATTGATAATCTTTGGTAATCTCTTTTGTATATCTTTGAGAATGTCTGACATTTTTGAAATTTAATTTGTATTTATTTAAAACACACCTCTCTTTATTTTTAAAATTATTAATTTGAAAAAATTAATTATATAAGGAATTTATCATACCCTTTCTTCTCAATAATTGGTAACCCGATAATACTTTTCTTATTCCTAGAACTTCTTGACCTTGTATTTCTCTTATTGTAAAGGGTATACAAGGACGTAATTCTGTTACACGACTTCTTGCAGCACTTTCTATTTCACTGAATTCTGTTTGGTCATCTGCTGTAATAATACCTAAAATTCCATATTTTTTTTCTATTGCGTAATATTGTGTCATCGTTTATTTCCCACTCTATCCTTAAAATCTGGTCGTATCTCTTGCGCAACTTCGTGCTTTATTCCTTCTTTTTTTATGGTGAATACATCGATTCCAAATCCACTGCCGGTGTCTCGTTGTGTTGAAGATTTTAACGCTTCTACTACGAGCTCAACCGTTTTTTTTGTGTCATTATTTGGATTGTATCCTCGCTCTAATAATCCCAATACATAGGGCATTCCTGAACCAAAATTAGCGTCGTAGTCGTCGATTTTAATAGCAGTTCCTGCCGGCTCTACCGTGTATAATTCTGTTGTGCCATCCTCGTTAAAGCCGCCGACTAATGTGCCAACAATGGAGGGAATCATCGACGGATTTCGAATATTGCGATAGGTGATTGTTGCAATAAGATTTGCCGCTTCGCGAACTGTTGCGCGTCGTTTTGATTTTAATTCTTTGAGCCGTAATTCTGCGGCAATTATTTTTTTTTGCATTTCAATGTCTGATGCGTTTCCTGTTCCTGAAACAACAAGATAGTCATTGATAGGAACAGATTTTTGCGTGTTCTTGCTCATCACAATATTTCCGGCAGTCGTTTGTCTGTCAGAACCCATAACAATTCCGTCTTTAGCAACGACTCCGATTATTGTTGTGCCTGACTTGAGTATAGAATTTTTTAGTTCTTGTTCCATTTTTTAAAATCTAATCAATAAAATTATTAGAATGTATATGTATAGATATATTGTTCATTTATAAATTTTTTGGTTGTGCTGCTCTGTCCGGAGTTAATATAATTGAAAGGTTAAATTATCTTTTTATGTCTTA
>CAYIPM010000050.1:0-6498 GCA_964365195.1 Candidatus Woesearchaeota archaeon | reverse complement strand
AAAATGAAATTGCTCGCAAGCTGCAGGGTATTAACCCAAAAATTCTAATAAAAAAATATTTTTTAAAAACCAAACCTTTATTAATCCCCTTTTCATTTTTGTAATATGTTCTTAAAAATAAACACAGGAAAAAAAGAAGCCATAGAGCTTATTTTTTCCTGTTCAAAAAATTTTTAAAATGGATAAGAAAATTTTTGACAAAGACAATCTGGAAAAAGCATTAAGTAAAACAAAAGAGGAAAATATTTCTCAACCAGAACAACGCTTATCCAAAGAAGAAGAAATCGGTTTTCATAAAGGCGCCATTAATACGCTCGCTGCAGAACGAAATGAATTAATAAAAATAATCACAAACGTCGAGGGAATAATGCACGCGCATCTCAAGCGGCTTGAAGAACTTGGCGTAAAAATTAAGTATAGTGAAAGAATCGCGTCTTTCCCTATTTAGTCAACGACAAACTGAGGAAATACTAAAGTCGTTGACTATAAGAGTAAAAAACACAAGCACTAAAATAAAATTTAAAAAATAAAAAAGAGATAGAATGTTATACGAAAATTGGCTATATACGGGCTCTCTAAACATAAAAACGCCCTATTGCGCTATGCTTCAAGATGCTATAAAAACTCAATGTCTCGTCATCGGCGGGGGGTTTGCGGGCTTGCATGCAGCATTAAAACTTGTCGATACTGGAAAAAAGGTGGTTCTTCTTGAAAAAAGATTCTGTGGTGGAAGTTCATCCGGACAAAGCGGCGGTTTTTTGACTCCGGAAAGTGAAGAAGATTTGCGTCAAATTATTGCGCATCATGGAAAAGAAAAAGCTAAAATCATATATAACATTCCAACTAACGGCGTGGATCTTATTGTGAATACTATAAAAAAATATACATTTAATTGCGATTTAAGAAAACAATCTTCTTTTTATTTTTCAACAAAAAGCGCGCATGTTAAACGTATACAAGAAGAAGCTGAATCTAAAAAAGAGGGTAATTTTCCTCATAAACTTTATAATAAAAACACCATTAAAAAAATTCATCCCGGAAAAAAGTATCTTGTTGGATTAAAATATCCTGGTTCGTATGGAATAAACTCATTCGCGTATTGCCAAGAAATGAAAAATTTGCTTTTAAAAAAAGGTGTAAAAATATATGAAGACAGCGAAGTTCATGCCATCGAGGGAAATACCGCTAAAACGCATTTAGGTTCAGTGCAAGCAGAGAATATTATTATATGCGTCGATAAACTTAAAACAGAGATTAACGAAGAGCTCTCTCATAATTATTATCATCTGCAAACCTATCTTGCGATTAGCGAACCGTTGAGCAAACAAGAAATGAAATCACTCTTTCCTCAAGAAGAATTAATGTGCTGGGATACTGAGTTAGAATACATTCATTATCGTCCTGTATTAGGCAATCGGCTTATTGTCGGCGGCTCATCACCCTGGACAGCATATCTTCCAAAAATATATCATTCACCAAAAATAATAACTGCTTTTATTAATAAACTTAGATTAAACTTTCCTGTAATAAAAGATGTTGAATTTACCCAGTATTGGTCAGGAATGATTGATGTCACAAAAGATCTTATGCCTATTGCAGATTATGACTCCAAAAATAAATCAATACAATATTCAATGGGATGTGCTGGTTTAAATTGGGCGGCATATTGCGGGGATTATCTGGCGCGAAGAATAATAAGTCCAAAAAAAACAGAAGACCTCACAGAATTTTTAGGGGCTCGAAGAAAGTTTTTTGTATCAAAAGGAATGCAAAAAATACTCGGTAAAAGAATCTCTTTTGCGCTCAGTCATCTTAAAAAACTTCTTGGTTAGAATCTCCGCAGCAAGCTGCGGGGTATTAAACCCAATTTGAAAATAAAGATATATAAACCGATGTCACATGAGAAATAAATGATATATAAAAAATCACAAGCAGGTTTTATCATGCTTGTTTTTCTAGTAGTTATTATCGGTGCGGCGGGGTACTATTATTATTTTTTGAATAATGGAAATAATCCTTTTGGTTCGCAAAATAATGGTCGCGTTGTATTCGCAATCACCGACGCTGCCACAAATATGCAATCAGTTTCACAAGTATTAGTTACTGTTGAAAGTATACAAACGCACAGTACAATAGATGGCTGGGTTAACGTCTCTTCTTCAGCAAAGACCTTCGACTTATTAGTATTAAAATCACAAAATAAATTGGAACTTATCGCAGATAGCAACGTAAAACCAGGTAATTATGATCAAGTCCGCATGCAGATTAGCAAGGTAATTGTCGTCGATAGTTCTGGCGAGCATGAAGCAAAACTTCCTTCAAATCGGTTAAAAATTAATACCGAACTTGAAATCAAAGAAGATGCAACAGCTACTGCTGTCTTTGATTTCATTGCTGATGAATCATTACATGTAACTGGCAACGGAAAATATATTCTTGCGCCAGTTATCCAAGTTGAAACACGATCTGATGCAGATGTCAATCTTGAAAATAATAATGCAGTTGTCATAAAAGGCGGAAACGTAAAAAGCAATAAAAAAGTCGGCATGGATGCGAGTGGAAACGTCGACGTTAATTTAAACATTCCTGCAGATGCAGATATTGATATTGATACTGAAGGCAAAATTAAAGTAAAAAGTACAACTAATAGAAGAGAAGAAAAATGTGGCAACAATATTTGTGAAAAGGGTGAAGCCGACGTGTCGGGCAGATGCGGGCCTAACGTAGATTGTTTAGGACCTACTATTCAGGGAAGTTGTCCTCAAGATTGTAAAAAAGCAAATGCTAGTTCAAAAACAGAAGTTAAGGTCAGTGTTGCAAATGGAGCATATTAATGTTTCATTTTTAAGCAAGAATTAGCTCTTTCTCTCAAACCGACCGTTATCTCGTCCGTATTGTTTCGCCTGCATTAATTTTTTCCATTCCTCGTCGAGATTAATGGCATGACGGTTTGCAATACAGCAGAGCGTAAAAAGAACATCACTTAATTCTTCTCCAAGATATTTGTTTTCTTCACTTGATTTTTTCTTTTTTGTTCCGTACAGGTGATTTAATTCTCTGGCAACTTCACCAATTTCTTCCGTGAGCCGCGCCATCATCTCAAGCGGCGGCCAATATTGCGGCGTAAATTGATTTGTCCATCGGTCAACATCTTTTTGAATACTATCTAAACTCATACAGGAATAATAGAAATAAAGTTTATAATTATTTGGATAGAGAATGAGCATTGCTGCGGTGAAACACCCGACAAAAAAAGTTTGCAAAAGAAGCAGAAAATTATCTGAAGAATTTTCTGTGCCCCAAGAAATTTACTAAAAGATTTCTGGCGGTTTTACGAATGGAGGGTTCACTCAAATTTTGTTATTTTATATAAATGATTACCAACTCAGGACAGAACTAGAGAACGTTAATAGTGTTTCAAAATTATCCCTATAGTCAACGACATTGATATTTCTCCATTTTGTCGTTGACTTATTAGGAAAAGCAGAAATTTTTGGGGAAAAATCTCTGTCTTTTACTATAGTTTAAAATTCCAACTATCAAGTAAGAAAAAGTTTAAATAGAGAGTAGGATTATATGATATATGATAATAAAACGGGAAATAGGAGAGAAAGGTCAGGTTGTCATTCCTAAAGATATACGGGAATATTTGGGATTTCATACAGGAGAAAAGGTAATATTTGAAATAAAAGATCAGCAGCTTATTATAAAAAAAGAGCAGGATCCCGAAGAATTTTTAAGAGATTTTCTAGACATTCCTAAATTAAAAAGACCAAAGAAAGCTATTAAAGAAATGATATTGGAACAATATGATGAGGAAATACATTGATGCAAATATATTTGTAAATTCTGTTTTATATAATGATGAAAGAGCTCATCAATGTATTAAAATAATTTCTAAAATAATAAAAAAAGAAATGATTGGGATAACCTCTGTTTTAACATGGGATGAATTTATTTATGTAATACATAAAAATCTTGGAAAAGAAATTGCAATACATGAAGGAGAAAAATTCCTTAAATTGCCAAATCTTTTTTTTATTGATGCTGATAAAAATATAATAATGCATGCGCAAAAAATTATGGAAGAACATAACTTAAAGCCACGTGATGCAATTCATCTTGCAAGCGCGTTATCAGAAAACATATCTGAAATAATATCTGACGACTCTGACTTTGATAAGATCAAAGAAATAAAAAGAATTTCTCCAGAGCATTTCAAATACTAACTAAACCGTTTCTCTGCAATTTCTTCCATAATATCCTCAACAAATTTTTTCGTTTTCACCGATGTAATCTTTCCCCGTCGACGTACAGCCAGCGTTCCCGCCTTTTCTTCTTTATCGCCGATGACAATAATGTAGGGCAATTTCTCTATTTCTGCCTGTTTTATTTTTCCGCCGATAGGTTCGCTCGATAAATCCATGCTCACGCGAACATTTTTTTCCAATAATTCATCCCGTAACTTCTCGCACGCCTTTGTCTGGCGGTCAGTAAAATTAATCACACGCACCTGTATTGGCGCTAGCCACAACGGCAATTGTCCATTGGTATGTTCAAGCAAAATGCCGATGAATCGTTCCAAAGATCCGTAAATAACCCGATGAATAATAATAGGTTGTTTTTCTGTATTATCAGAATCAGTGTAATGCAAATCAAATCGCTCCGGCATTGCAAAATCAAGTTGAATCGTTGCAAGCTGCCAGCTTCTGCCCAATGAATCAGTAATGTGAAAATCAATTTTCGGTCCGTAAAACGCGCCATCACCTTTGTTAATTTTAAATTTCATTTTTTTCTTTTTCATGGCTTTTTCAAGCAACTCTTCAGCTTTATCCCACAACTTTTCTTCACCGATTCTTTTTTCAGGGCGCGTCGATAATTCAACCCGATATGTGAAATTAAATTTTTTATAAAATCGATCAATCATTTCCATAATAGAAAAAATTTCGCTTTCAAGACTTTTTTCAGTGCAAAAGATATGCGCATCATCCTGCGTAAATTGAATGACGCGAAATAATCCTGACAATACTCCTGATAATTCCTGTCTGTGCACAATACCTAGCTCGCTAAGACGCAGCGGCAAATCTTTATATGATCGGGCATTATTTTTATAGACGAGCATCGCACCAGGACAATTCATCGGCTTTACTGCAAAGCTTCTTTTTTCATAGTCAGACAAAAAAATATGTTCCTTGTATTTTTCCCAGTGTCCTGAAATTTGCCACAATTTTTTATCAAGAATCTGCGGCGTTTTTATTTCTTGATAATTTTCTCTTCGGTGCTCACTACGCCAAAATTCAACAAGCTGATTATAAATAGTAAGGCCGTTATTATGCCAGAACACCATGCCCGGCGCAACATCAGAAAAAGAAAAAAGATTCATGCGCTGCCCTAAAATGCGGTGATCGTTGTCTTTAAGTTTACTGGTATCTAGTTTTGATTTTGAAATTTCTCGCAAGAGTTGATGATAATCATAGGTTTCCATTAGCGTTAAGGGTTTTCCTTCAGTGCCAATCTGCCGGCTTAATTCGCTTAATGGATGTCCTTTGCATTTAAGTGCAAATTCTTTATAATAACCAAATGGCGCGCGCCAGATGCGAAATTTTTTTTCAAGCATTTCTTTTTCAGCATTCTCTAATAAATGCAATGCAAAATCAGGGCTTGACAACGACGAAGATAAATGCGCATACGGATAGAGCACAATATTTTTCGCCTGCACTTGTCCCGCTAAGTTTAAAACTTCGTCGACATAATTTTTTAAAATATCTTTTTGTCCTTCATCTTGTTTTTCAACAGCAGTAAAAATAACCAAAACCTCGTTAATAGTGATCTCTTTTTTTTGTTCCTCGCTTAATGCTTCAGGATTCTTCAATGCTTTTTTCAGCGGCTTAAATGTTATGTAGTCGCAATGAAGTGAAAGGAGTTTCATACTCTATTAAAAACTAAAACATTTATAAGTTTTGGTGTTTCTACAAAGTTATGCCTCTTGCAGAAAATACCCTTGCCCCCTATTTCTCATTGCCTGACAAAGACAATAAACTACATTCGTTGTCAAAAATAAAATCAAAATATAGTGTACTGTATTTTTATCCCAAAGATAATACACCTGGCTGTACCTTGGAAGCAGTAGATTTTACAAAACTGCGGCAAGACTTCAAAAATCTTGGAGCAGAAATTATTGGCATCTCTGGCGGAGATGCAAAAACAAAAACAAAATTCTGCCAAAAAAATAACCTATATATTCTACTGCTTTCCGACGCAGATTTCACAATCTGCAAAAAATACGGCTGTTTCGGTGAAAAAAGTTTCTTGGGAAAAAAATACTTCGGCATACAACGAACAAGTTTTGTGATTCACAACAAAAAAATAATAAAGGTGTATGAAAATGTTTCTGCCGTAGGTCATGCAAAAGAAGTGCTGGCATTTTTGAAAAACAGGGAAAAATAAAGAAAATCGTTGAAATTTCCTACCGAATCGGAGCAAGCTGGAGCGGTCTTA
>CAYIPM010000049.1:0-6604 GCA_964365195.1 Candidatus Woesearchaeota archaeon | reverse complement strand
TAGTAAAGACATTAAATCGTTAATTAAATTTTCTGCAGATAATCTTAATTATACTACCGAAATTCAAGGAAAAGGTTTAATCAATGTATCGAAAGCAATAGCAATTAATGAAAAAATTCCCGAGATTACTATAAAGCTAGATAAACTTGAATTTCCAATTCAAAAAATTATAGGAACCGCAAAAGGAATTTCATATGAAATTTATTTATCAAAAAAACAAACTAATTTACAGTGGACAAAACTTTACGAATCATTGAAGGTCGTTGAGAATGATATTTTATACAATTGGGATATATCTTCTCTTTCAACAGGAGAATATTATATAAAACTCGTCGTAAATTACGATTCTTTTTCATTAGAGGATATTATTATTTATAAGAGTAGTCGTACAGAAATTACTTATCCATTGACTCTTGATTCTGATCCAAATAATGATTATGTTTTAGACTCACGTAAAAAAATACAAATTAATGGAACTGTCAGAGGATCACATTTTGAAAAATATGGGCTTCAATGGTGTTTTTCAAATAGTTCCTGTTTTCCTTATTCTGGAGCACCTTCTTATGAATGCCGTACGATAAAAGATTATGATGCAAGTAGTTGTAACTCCAATGGATTTATTATAGAAAATAATTCTCAAATGATTCACAATAATATATTAGGTTACTGGAATATTCCCGAAAATTTTAGCAGTGGATTTTATACCATAAAACTTCTTAATCATGTTAATCATACTATAGAAGAAGACATCATCAGAGTATATGTTGAAACAGAATTTGCCTCCGGATGGCCTCAACGCGTTTATAATTATTCAACTTTAAATTGTTATTTTACGGAAGTACTCCATAAACAACCCGTTGTAGCAGATATTAACAATGACAATATTAAAGAAATTTTATTACTCATAAAAAACAAGGTTTACGCTTTTTATTCCAATGGAAATACTGTTGCGGGATTTCCATATGAACTGCCGGTGCAGGGAAGTGGAACATCATATGGAGCTGGTTTTAAATATGGTCCTACTATGGGAAATTTTAATAGCGATCCCTATAAAGAGATAGCATTTGGCGATATGGCTGGATGGTTATATCTCATTGATAGAAATGGTAATAATCTGTCTGGATGGCCCAAAAATATTGTGGGACGTGGATTAAATCCGCCTCGTATTGCCACAAATGATTTAGATAATGACGGATTTGATGAGCTCATTGTTTCTACGTGGCCGGGTTGGCATTATGTCATCAATAAAGATGGTAATAATCTGCCTGGATGGCCCAAAATATTTAATTATCCCTGGGCTACTTCCCATACTAGTCCCAGTGTAAGCGATCTTAATAACGATGGGAAAAAAGAGCTCATTTTTTTTGATACTTATTTAGAAGGTAAATATAATCCATCTATAATAGTTACTGATATTAAAGGAAATGTGCTACCCGGATGGCCCAAAAAATTTGATTTTAGAAAAAATGATGGTTCTTTGGGAGCGGGAATAGTAAGTCCTCAAATTATAGATTTAGATAGTGATGGAAGTTCGGATATACTTTTCATGTACGATAATTCTTTATATGCTTTTGATTATTTTGGAAATAATCTTGCAGGCTTTCCTTTTCCAATACCTGAATTAACCAGTGCAATTGCAGGTGATTTGAATAATGATGGTGTTAATGAAGTTATTATGTCAGGAAAATTGAATAACACGCGTTGCGGTTATGTCTACGAATATAAAAATAAATTAACTTTAACATCCTCTTTTAGTTGTGATTGGCATAATGATGAACATTATGCACAATATAATTTGGCAAATTTTAGAAATACTGAAAATCAGATAATTCTTTCCACCAAACTTTATTCCAATTCTCCCTGGGGTTTACCTGTTCTCCGTGCTTATAATATGAACGGATCAATGGCAGAAGGTTTTCCAAAAGCAATTAATGGAAGGATTATATCATATGATAGTTTTGGAATTGAGGACTTAGATAACGATAAAACGAATGAAATGGTTTTTTTGGATTGTAAGGGAAATCTTATTGTTTATTCATTAGAAGGCAATGCAGACAATAATCTGTGGAGTCAATATCATCATGATGCTCAACATACCGGTGATACTCATTTTAAAATGGGTAAAACCAATGCAATTCTCTCAAAACTCGCCAATTCTGCCGCATCAATTTTAACCGGACAATTACAAATAAAGTTGCAGAAAAAAATAAATAACGTTTGGCAAGATGTTTCTACTGTCGTAAATCAACAGGTTAATATTCCTGCAAACGGATTATTAAAATTAGATGTTGGTAAAGATAATCTCGGTAATCAAGTGTTTACAGGATTTAATAATCTGAACGTTAAAGCTGATTCTGCTAGCGATTATCGCGTGTATGCTCGGTTTGAAAAGAACGGAGAGTTTGTCGAGAGCAATTGGGAGTTTATGGTTGTGTAATTTTTAATTTCGGAGAGAGCTCAAAGAATTATGAAATAATTTTTAATCTTTTAAAATGCAACACATTTTGAAGTGTCCTAAAAATTACTTCGTAATTTTGGGAACATTCAAAAAAGAATTTTTTGAAGTGATTCGAACCGGTTCGAATCTTATCTCAATAAAATATTTCATTTCATTCAATATTTTTATGCGGGAGAGAGGATTCGAACCCCTGAAGCTACTGAAGCAACACGGCCTAAACGTGTCCCATTTGACCACTCTGGCACCCCCGCGTAATTTAATGAAATGGGGACGGTATAAAAATACTGTGGTTTATTAATTTAGAAAGTGTTAAAATATTTTATCCGTCGGAAAAAGAACAAGAAAAAATATCGCATATAATTATGAGAATAATTAGGGGGAAGTCAACACTCGATGATAAGAAATTTTTAGAAAGAGTTATTAAAACTCTGATAAGGGCAGGAGCTGAAAAAGTTGTTTTAGCCTGTATTGATTTGGCAAATATAGAGAGTTTTGAAAAACCTCACATTCAAAACTCTCTAAGAAGGATTCAGAGAACAAGTTCTCTGATACATTCAAAATCAAAGATTTTGAAGTCTTTGAAGAGATTTCCTTCGGAAATGTGGGTTATTCAAAGTCCGCTATAATAAAAAATAATTCTCATACAATTGATTCAACAGACATTCTTATTAGTATGATCCATAAAAAAATGAAAACTAGCTCATCGAAATAATTTTAGAAATATCAAGAATTATTTATTCTCTCTTTTCTTTTTTTCCAATGCCACTTCGGCCTCTTTAACTTTTAATGCTTCTTCAAGCCCCAATTTATCCAGCAATTCTTTGTAGCGATTTCTGATTGTTACTTCTGTGATTCCTGCTACATCTGCAACTTCGCGCTGGGTTTTCTTTTCATTATTCAGAAGCGCGGCGACATACAGACCTGCTGCTGCAATTCCTGCAGGGCCTCGACCTGATGTTAATTCAGAGCCCTCTGCCTTTTGCAAAATTTTTAATGCCTCGTTTTGTGTTTTTGGGGAAAGTTTTAATACAGAAGCGAAGCGATGAATGTAATCTTTTGGAGAGGAAGGTGTCACTTTTATTTTTAATTTTCTGACAATGAATCGATAGGTTCTACCAATTTCTTTTCTTTCGACGTCGGACGCTGCTGAAATTTCATCAAGCGTTCGCGGAATATCATAACTTCTGCACGCAGCATAAATGCATGCCGCAATAACTGATTCCATTGATCGACCCCGCACAAGTCCTCGCTGCAATACAAATTGATAGATTCGTGATGCCTCATCTTTGACAACTTCAGGGAGATTAAGATAACTTGCTACTCGTCGGAGTTCGGTCATTGCAAGCCGTAAATTTCTTTCAATTGAGGTTGAAACTCGCTCCTGCCATTTTTTCAGACGCAAAAATTTTCTGGTTGAACTTGAATCTAATTTGTAAATATCCGACACTTCTCCGACGTTAGTTGTCAATCCCTTATCGAATTTTTGCATGGAAAGTGGCGCGCCGCCTCGCCCCTTTTTTTCACCGGAATCAAAACTTCCTTGCAACTCTTGACTAGTATCAACCATTTTCTCTTCGATAACTGTTCCACAATCGTTGCAGAATACTTCTCCTAATTGTTCATCCCAAGTAAGACTAGCGCTTCCACATTCAGGACATCGTTTAACGTTTGCCATTTTATTTTTTAGGTTTTGTACAATGGCATGCCAGAAAATATTATTTTCTTTGTTTGCCATGTAATTTGAGATTTTTTGATTTATTTTTAAATGTGACTGAGAAATTTTTTACTTTCTCCGCAAGCTTTATAAAACTTATGGAGGAAGGTTTAAAAAGATTCTTCTCTCTTGTAATTAACTTAATAGTGGTAAAAATATTTGAACATGGCGGAAGATTATAGTAAGAGAATTGAAAGTACACGAGAGGTTTTAGCTGAGGCACGAGATGCTTTAGTTGATAGTTATTTAGGAAGGGTGAAAGAATTGTATGTCAGTTTCGACGAAACGAGAAAAAATTTTATTCAAGGAAGATTAGAGAAATTAATTGAAGAATTAGAAGCAGGCACAATTTCTATAAGTCGATTTGACAGTTATTTAGCACTAGAAGCACGAAAAAAAGCGGGAATATCTCAAACTTATCTTGCAAAGAAATTAGATCTTGCAAGAACACAGTTATGTCGATTTGAAAAAGGACAAGGTTTTTCTTTAACTAATCCTCAAGGAAAACAGATTATAGAGTACCTTAGCTGGCTCAAAGAACAAGGATATAATCCGTATAATATTTAGAATTTTTTAAAGTTAATTCTCGATAATTATTTTTTATCGTGTAATAGAACTGCATGCACTTGTCCTTCTTGTGATGGTCGGTTTGTAATTTTTGCCTTTCCTAATTCGGTGTCAATAATTGCTGATTTTACGAGAATGTTTTGTCGCGCAAGAAACCTATTTGAGGGCGTTTCGACGACGTTTTTAATTTTTACTTTTTTTACTTTTTTTGTTTTTTGATCGAGAACTACTGCATATTCTGCGGTAAGCAACACCACCTTTTTATTTCCGCCAGTTATTCTTAATGTTTTTTTCTTATATGTTCCCAGTTTTACCTTTCGTTCTATGCCTGGCTGCGCATATTTTTTTTTCTTATTGAATTTATGATATTTTCCGCCTGTTATTTTCCTGCCGTAACCCATGGAAAATTTATGGGAGAAACGTTTTTAAACTTTTGGTTTGTTATGATCGGATGAACATACAACTAAGCAAACCGATTGCGGGGAGGAATCCCCATTGTTTCTGGCTATAGTTTGAACTTTAGTTTTTTGAACTATTTTTATAAGAATTTTTTTATATCGTTGTTTTCTTTCCCGCCCACCCGCCCAAATGGAATGGGCTTTTTTGCTGCTTCATCGACGACTTCGTCTGTCGATTCCGCAGATATTTTTTGTATTGATAATGTCACGAAATTTTATTATCAAGAATCAGAGCAGCAGATTAGTAAAAGATTTTTTTTCCAGTTATTCAATAAAGTGAAGTTTTTTATATCGTTGTTTTCTTTCTTACTCGCACAAAATGGCGGATGTAGTTCAGTGGTAGAACGCGCGGTTGTGGTCCGTGTAACGAGAGTTCGATTCTCTCCTTCCGCTTTAAACCGAGAATCGATTTGGGAGTTTCGATTACTTCAAAATGCAAATTTTGAAGGAGGCGAGAATTTCGAAGAAATTGTTGTGGGCTCTCCTTGCAGCATTTATTTTACTCTCGATTTTTTTGCACAAAGGCTTTTTAAATAGAAAATTCTCAATAATTCGATGATACTAATAAAAAGTCAACAAAAAAATTATTATTCTTATAGTTGGCACTATCATTATCACGCTTAGGAGAATATCTCTTAAGAACTATTTATCCTTCTGCGAGGTATTCTTCTATGAGTTCTAAAAATAAAACTAAACTGGCCGCATACTTATCTTTTAAAGAATCGTTTATAGCGATTGCTTTGATTAAGTTAAATAAAAAAGAAAAACAAATATTAAAGATTCTTGCTCAAAAAGAAACTCAAGAGAATGCTACTCAAACGGTAAGAAATCTTGTTATTGTTCTTAACTGCGCTCCGTCGACGGTATGGGCAACTATCAGATCATTACGATCTCTCAATCTCATTTCCTATAATAGACCTAAAGAAGATTCTCTTTCTCTTTCAAAAACAGCTCTTTTTTTAGTGGAGAAATTACAATGATAAATATTGGTGCAGTTGAGTCTATGAAGAAATGTCTTGACCTCAATAATGAAAAAGTAGCTGTTCCGCAGCGGTTTGTTGATTTTGATGTTACGAGCAGTTTTGCTCACTGTAATCCTAATTTGACTAGCGATGAATTATTTGGATATGCTACAATCGATAGACTTTTTGAAAAAACTGATGGAAAAATAAATTTGCTTTTGTGTGATTATGATGGCACGTTTCCTGAAAAAGAAAAACCTGTGGCATTTTCTCTTGAAACGCTTCTTGTAAGCAATCAGAGGAGCTATTTAGAAAGAAATGTTTTTTCGTATGCGCCTTTATTATTTGAGCCTCGTGTTCCTTTAGGATTACAACCGTTTTATCCTGAACGAATCTTAAGGGGGCTTCAACAACCTTGGGAATTATATATCAAACGTTCAGGTTT
>CAYIPM010000048.1:0-6629 GCA_964365195.1 Candidatus Woesearchaeota archaeon | reverse complement strand
CGACGAAAAATCATTGCAAGCAATGGGGTATTAAACCCATTTGGAGCAATAAAAAAAATAATTCTGTAGTACAATCTAGAATTATACAACCTGATTATCCTGGAGATTTTCAAGGAAAAATAGGTGAATATACTGTTAATTTACAAAGAACTCCTCAAGAAACGCGGCTTACAATTAATAATATAGAAACTTTTATTGATGAGGGAAATAACAGAACTATAGATTCTTATCAACAAGAACTCACTGGAAATAATACTATTTCTATTGATACGAATTTTACAAAACAAACATTACAAAAAGCTCAAATAAAATATGATATGATTTTAGGATTAATCAAAGAACATAGAAAATAAGCATGAAACGACAATCTAAAAAATATGCACGACCGCGAAAACCGTTTGACAAGGTTCGGATTGAAGAGGAAGATGTGTTAGTAGAAAAATACGGCCTTAAAAATAAAAAAGAGATTTGGAAAGCTGAAGCAGCAGTTTCAAGGATTCGGGGTCTTGCAAAAAAATTAATTACTGCACATGATGAACGAAAAAATGCATTTTTGAATCGACTGCTAACGCGTGGATTTATCGTCGATAAAATTGCAGATGTTCTTGCGCTAGATAAAGAAGCAATTCTTAAGAGACGACTGCAAACAATTGTGCATACTAAAGGATTGACCAACACTGCAAAACAGGCACGACAATTTATCACTCATAAACATGTTTCAATTGGCGAACGAATTGTCAATATTCCGTCATACTCTGTATCTATTGAAGAGGAAAAAACAATACAGTTACATGTGGTATTGCCTGTGAATACAAAAGAAAAGGAAAAAAACGAAGATGCATTAGAGGAAGAAAATGAAATTGCTGGAGAGATTGAACCACTGGCACTTGAAGGAGCACTTGAACAATGACAGCGACGGAATTAGTTAAAGAAGCAAGCCCAACTGAACAAACGAAAGAAATAGTGAATGAAGTGCAATTTGAAGAAACTGCAGAAGAAAAAGCAGTCAAGAAAAAAGAAGAACGCATTGGCATTCTTAATATTTATACGACCTTTAATAATACGATTATGAATCTCACTGACTTATCAGGAAAGAGTATTGTGAAATTTACCGGCGGACAATCGACGAAACAAGACAGACTTAAGGCAAATCCGACTATTGCAATGTTTATTGCGCAGAAAATTGCTGAAGAGGCAAAGGATAATGGCATAACTGGTTTTTATGTCAAGGTTCGGGCTGAAACAGGCCAGGCAAATCCAGGACCGGGAACGCACGCCGCAATAAAATCTTTGACGCGCGCAGGATTTAAAATTGTCAGCATTCTTGATACAACGCGGATGCCTCGGGGCGGGCCAAAAAAACCACATGGACGACGAGGAAGACGAGTATAAACATGGAATTTGAAACTTTTCGTGAACAATTTAGCAAAGAAGCAAAAAGTTATAAAAAGAAAATAGGCCGCGATATAGAATTATTGTCCGGTATTGAAGAACATATACAAAATTTATATTTTATTTATGAAACCCATTTTTCTGACGGGCGTTTATCAAGTGATTATAGCACAGAAAAATTTATTTGTGTTGCTCTTGAATGGTTGGTTATAGGGAAAAAATTAAATTTAGAACAATTAACTATACATCATTAGTTTTAAAAACCTACAAAAATAATTCATACCATGATAAAAATAAATACATTTGATAAAAAAAATCAGAAACTGACATTTTTAACTGATATGTCGACAACCCTAGCAAATGCTATTCGACGCAGTGTGCTTGAAATACCGACGATGGCAATTGATGAAGTTGAAATTGCAAAAAATGATTCTGCGTTGTATGATGAGATTATTGCGCATCGCTTGGGGTTAATTCCAATAAAAACTGAAAAAACTTCTAAAGAAGAAAAGTTTAAACTTAGCGTTGTTGGTCCGAAAATGGTGTATGCAACTGACATAAAGCCGAGTGTCGGCACGGATTTTGCAATTCCTATTGTTATTTTAGATAAAGATCAAGAAATAGAAATTGTGTGTGAAGCGCGGCTTGGAAAAGGAATTGACCATATCAAATATTCTCCAGGCCTTGCATATTACAAACACAATGTTGATATGGATATTCTGGATTTTATTATCATTGACGATGAGGGAAAAGTAACTTACAACGAGGAAGAATTAAAAAATAAAGCAATTTCTGAAAGCACGTTAAAAAAAATTAGGGCAATAAAAGAAGTGAAAGAAATTGAATTCAGTATTGAATCATGGGGTCAACTTGAAGTCAAAGATATTTTTGTTAAAGCAATTGAAGCGTTGCAAGATAATTTAGAGGAATTAGAGAAAGCGGTGAAGTAAATACAATCAACGGATCAACATTTTCTTTAATGTTTTATAATCAATTTTTTGTAATACAGTTATGTTTGTTGGAATAATTACCTCTCTTATCCACCATTCATCTTCTTGCCATTGTTCAATTCTATAATTTTCTGTTTTTAGTTTTAAAGCAATATAATATGCTGCAGGTTTTTCTTTTATATTCAATTCAACTTTTGTTATATCGACGAAAAAAGCCTCTTGTAAGGCTCTCTCGGGAGAATTAGTTAAAGAAATAACTGGGCGATTACTCTCCCAATTTGCAAAAGGAATTAAACCATCTCTGAGAATAATTGGTAAAACATCCTCAGTTGTTCCATGATAAAAATCCATCTAATCCTAATACATGAGAATATAAAAAGAGGATGTATTACAAACAGTTATAAACTTATTATTTTTTAGTTTTTTATGCGGGAGTGCCAGAGTGGTCAAATGGGACACGTTAAGGCCGTGTTGCTTCAGTAGCTTCAGGGGTTCGAATCCTCTCTCCCGCATAAAAATATTTTATGTAATGAAGTGTTTTATTGAGATAATCTAATGCCTGTGCGGATTTTTCATGCCACCAGTATCTCCGCAGAGACTTGAAAGTACCAAAATTTCATAATGAACACTCTTTACTAAGAATAAAGTGTATAGAATTCCTCCTCGATTATTAATTCATTATACCAAGGAAAAAATTTTCTGAAGAAAATTTATTTCCGTTGGTATAATAGAAATAAAATTATAAAAAACTATTTAAACATGAGAAAGCTAGTTATAATATGCTTGAACAAAAAGTAAATTCTTCCTTTGTAGCAAATATAAAAAAAGGATATACTGAACAATTAGCTTCAATAAAACGGGGAGAATTTTTTGATGATCTAAAAGGAACTTATATGCAAATGATAGCACAACATATTGGTTCTGCCACAGCTTTATTTTTTCATCCTCAGTATGAAATAAAATTATTAATAAATGATCTAAAAAAGTATTTCTAAATTTTGAGAATAAAAATTTCTCAACAACAAACTATAAAAATGCCCCTCTATTGTTCAAATTATGAAAAAATTGGTCATGATTCAGCCGAATTATAGAAGGGTCTATAGTTATGCAGGTAGTTCAACAGCAACTCCTATTTATCCGCCGCTGGGCTTGGCATATTTGGCCGGCTATGTTCGTCAGTTTGGCATCGACGTAAAAATTATCGAAGCAAATGCGCTCGATTTAACACACCAGCAAATTAAACAAGAAATAGACGCATACAAACCGGATTTTTTAGCGTTGTCTGCAAGTTCAAGTTTAATGGAAGAAGTTGAAAAATTAACAAAATTAACTCCCGATAAATGCATCGTTATTCTGGGAGGCATTCATGCAAGTTCAATGCCCGAGCAAGTGTTGAAAGATTATCCACGTATTGATTTTGTCGTTCGTGGAGAAGGTGAAGAAACAATTAGGCATATAATTAACAGTGAGCTGCTCGAAAACATTGACGGTATTTCCTATAGAAAAAACGGAAAAATAATGCACAATAAAGATTCAAAATTTATAGAAAATTTGGATGCATTACCATTTCCTGCACGAGATTTGTTGCCGATGCATAAATATTTTAGTTTTGAAGCGCGTCGCTATCCCATTGATTACATTGTATCCGGGCGTGGCTGTCCTTATCGCTGTACCTTCTGTGCAGATTTCATTACATCAGGAAGAAAATTGCGTATTCGTTCTGCGGAAAATCTCGTCGCTGAAGTCGAGCATTTAGTAAACAATTACGGCGTGCAGGAAATAGATTTTCAGGACGATAATTTTACTTATTATCCTGATCGCATTTTCAAATTCTGCGAATTAATGGTGCAAAAAGGTCTGCATAAAAAAGTAATCTGGAAAGTTGCAAATGGGGTGCGATGCGACAAGGTCAGTTTGCCAATGCTCAAAGCAATGAAAAAAGCTGGATGCTATATGTTATCCATTGGCATTGAATCGGGCAATCAAGAAATTTTAAACAAAATGAAAAAGGCAGAAAAACTTGAAGATATTCGCAAAGCAGCACAATGGTGCAACGAGGCAGGCATAGAAACAAGGGGATTATTTATTTTTGGAAATTTAGGGGAAAATCGGCAAACAATGCAAGATACTATTGAATTTGCAAAATCGCTTCCGCTTGATACAGCAACATTTCATATTATGATTCCGATGCCTGGAACAGAACTCTACGACGTTGTAAAAAGAGAGGGAAAATTTCTCGATGTTGGCTGGAAAGGATACACTGCATATTCATCAGGCGCGTTTGTCCATGGCAAAGTCACGCCAAAACTAATGACACAAATGCAAAAACAGGCATATAAACAATTTTATTTGCGTCCTAGCTTTGTCTACCGTAGATTAAAAAAACTCCGCACATTCCAAGATGTGCAACTCGTCGTCAAAGGCGGCATGGAAATTCTTAAATTTGCATCGGCGTAAAATAAAAATGATTGGAGAGGCTATTTCTAAAAATGAAGTTAAAATCCGTTTAACAGAAGAAAGATGGTTTCACATAACCGAGTCGCATGATTATATGTCTGGATTAAGTGAATTAGTATTAGAAACAATAAATAATCCTGAAGAAATAATAACTGGAGAAAGAGGTGAATTAATTGCCATACAAAAATTTAATAATAAACATATTGTAGTTATATATAGAGAAGCCACAAAAAATGACGGATTTGTTATTACTGCATTTGTGACTTCACAAATAGAAAGAATCAAAAAAGAGAGAAAAATACTATGGAAGAAATAATACATAAGCTAGAAAAAATAATACCTGAATTTTTAGATATAGATAAAAAAATGTGGATTGATTATGATAAAGAAGCCGATGTTCTCTATATAAGTTTTGAAAAACCACAAAATGCCGACGATAGCATCATGGAAGGTAACATGATAATAAATAAACGAAACAATAAGATTGTAGGATTAACTATAATCAACGCAAGTACCTTTAAAAGATAATAAAAATATCTTTTCAATTCTTTAGTATTTCAATTTTAGTTCTCAAAAGATTTATAAGGATAAAATAAGAGAATTTATTATGAGTCTCGATCAAATAACCGACAATATCTGTAAAGATAGTTATGAAAAACAAAATTTTTTTGAAACTATATATCAAACACGTACCGGTCAGTTTGTTATTGCAATGACTGTAGGTGCGGCTCTTATGTACGCAGGTTGTCAATATATTGCAGCACATGCTGCATCGCAAGAAAAATCTGCTACAATAGATAATTATTCTCAAAAATAATGTTTCGATTAAAATTCATATAATTTTCACCATAATAACTTAAAAAATAATATATATTTCTATATCTATGTTTTTATAAATGCTCAAATAATTCTTTTGAAATGTCTCGTATCAAAGCAGACCTTCATTATCACTGTCCCATTGGTTTTCAACCTTATTGGCTGAAAGTACAAGGATATCTAGAAAAAAATCTGCTAAAAGAAATTGCTGATGCATGTTTTAAAAGAAATATCGGCTTATGTGCAATAACAAGCGATGAAAATGAAATTCCAAAAAATTCTATTCATGATCGGTTTAATTGGCCGAAAAATAATAATATTCCATTACCTAAAGAATATGAAACTGACACATTAGGCAACAATGTATTAATTGTTGCAAATAATAATAGAAAATTATATTTAAGGTGATTGAGACATTTTAGCACCAAAAAAGCTTATATTTTAGCTAAACTACGACGATAGTAATGAAAAAGGTGTTGTCAGACATGTATTTTCTGGGCAGAAAATGCATATGTTGCGATACATATGGGTTGTACAAGCTGAAAAATAAAAAAGTAAAATGCAAACATTGCAAGAAATATTATTCTCTAAAAAAATTAAGAAGAGATATGCAAATTATTTATTATTTTTATTTAGAAATATCTGCACGAAAGACAGCAAGAGAATTGCAACTAAATTATAAATTAATTCATAGAAAATTTATGCAATTCAGAAAATTAATTGCAGAGTACTGCAATAAGCAGGCAAGAAAATTAAATGGAGAATTGGAAATTGATGAAAGTTATTTTGGTGGAAGGAGAAAAGGTAATAGAGGAAGAGGAGCAAAAAATAAAACGATTGTATTTGGAATCCTCGAGAGAAAAGGACAGATTTATACAAAAATAGTTGAAAATGTTTCTGCTGAAACATTGATGAAAGAAATTGAAAATAAAACAAAAAAGGGTTCTGTGTTTTACACTGATGGATGGAAAAGTTATGCAAGTTTAGAGCAGTATGGAAAGCATAATATTATTG
>CAYIPM010000047.1:0-6648 GCA_964365195.1 Candidatus Woesearchaeota archaeon | reverse complement strand
AAGGTTTATTGTTCTCTCTTTTGTGGTATATTTGTTGTGTCCCAATAAACACAACAGGGGTTAGCACCTAAAAAGGCTAACCCTTTATACTTTATATACTAAAAATTAAAAAATAAAATTGTTAATATCTTAACAGAAAATCCTCATAAAATTGCTTTTGATGCAATAATTGATTTAATTAATAAAAAACCTCTAAGCTTTGAATCTGTAAACGAAGTACCCGATAAGGCAGGAGTATATCTAATCTACAAGCAACCATTTTCAAAGGAAGATTTTATTTATGTTGGAGAAAGTTCATGGCTCAGAAAAAGATTAAAATCAATTGCTAAAGCAGAAATAAACCATCATTCTTTTATTAGAAGAATGCCAAAAAAGTATAACGAATATATTTCTCTTAGTTTGCCAGAGTTATCTGAAAAAATTAAAAAGGATTTTTTATTTTCTTATATTGAAATAGAAAACAAAGCATTGTCATTGTTGGTCGAAGGGATTATGATACAATTATATAATAAACAAATAATTAATCATTTAAGACAACACGAAAAAATCTCTGTGTAAAAAGTATAAAAAATCACGACTATTTACACAAAGTCCCCTCTACCAATAATCATAAAAAGCCGCTTTCATTCTATAAACCATGCTCGACAAATTAAGTTCAGTCCTCAAAAAAAGCTTCGATAAAATTGCCTCTAGCATTTTTGTTGACAAAAAAATAATTGAAGAAATCGTCAAAGATGTGCAGCGCGCGCTTATTCAGGCAGATGTCAATGTTCATTTGGTAAAACAAATCGGCGATAGAATAAAAAAAGAGGCAGAAGATGAAACTGTTAAAGGAATAGAAAAAAAAGAGCATATTACAAAAATTCTTCACGATGAAATTTTAAAAATTCTCGGCGGTAAAAAACACGAATTAATCCCGACCAAAAATAAGCAAACAAAAATTATGCTTCTGGGTTTATACGGAACAGGAAAAACAACTGCCTGCGCAAAACTTGCTTCCTACTATGCAAAACGCGGATTTAAAGTTGCAATGCTAGGACTTGATGTCTATCGCCCGGCAGCAGCAGAACAATTAGAGCAGTTAGGTAAACAAATAAAAATACCCGTATTCGTCGACAAAAATGAAAAAGATCCGAAAAAAATTTATAAAAAATATCAGCCAGAATTAAAAAATTTTGATATAGTTATTATTGATACGGCGGGGCGACATAATCTCGACGATGATTTAATTAAAGAACTCGCAAGTCTCAATAAAGAAATCCAACCGGATTACAAAATTCTTACGCTCTCAGCAGATATTGGTCAGACCGCCAAAACACAGGCCGTTGAATTTAAAAAAGCAGCCAGTATTAATGGAGTTATTATTACTAAAATGGATTCAAGCGCAAAGGCAGGAGGAGCACTCACCGCTTGTGCAGAAACAAACGCGCCCGTTTTTTTTATTTCAACGGGAGAAAAGCCTTTAGAATTTGAAACATTTAACCCAGAAGCATTTATCTCTCGAATGTTGGGCTTAGGAGATTTGGAAGGCCTTCTTGAAAAAGTACAATCAGCAATGGATGAGGGTTCACAAAAAAAAATAAAAGACCGACTCGAAGAAGGCACATTTAACTTGCGGGATTTTCAAGAACAATTAAAATCAATGTCAAATGTGGGAAGTTTTTCAAAAATGTTGGAAATGATTCCCGGCTTCAGCAAAGCAAAAATTCCTGAAAATATGCTCGACACACAGGAAGACAAAGTAAAAAAATGGCAACATGCAATTAACTCAATGACTGACGAGGAAATAGAAAATCCGCAAATTATCGAAAAACAAACAACACGTCTGGGAAGAATTGCAAAGGGTTCAGGCACGTCAACAACAGACATTCGCCAATTAATTAAGCAGTATAAATTGCTAAAAGATCTCACGACCGGCGGAGAATTAACAAATTTTGATCCCTCGCAAGGTCTTTCTCAAAAGCAAATGATAAAACTTGCAAAAAAATTCGGCAGGAAAATAAAGTTTTGATTATTAAAATATGACTGGAAAATTATTTTTATCAGGCGGTGGAAATGAAAAACAAACATATGAAATAGATGAAATATTTTTACAAGGAATAAATTCTATTCTTTACATTCCATGGGCGTGGCCCAACGATGATTTTGAAAGTTGTGAAGAATGGATAAATAATTCCATGAATCAACACAAAAAAGTAAAAATAACGACGACAAAAAAAATAGAACTCCCAGAAAAAATGAAAAAATACGATGCCATTTATATTGGGGGAGGAAATACGTTCAAGTTATTAAAAATGTTAAGAGATACGGGGTTAGATAAAGAATTAATAAAACTCTATGAAGATGGAAAAACAATTTATGGAGGATCGGCAGGAACATTAATTTGGGGATTCGACATAAAAACTTCCTTAATCTGTTCAGATAAAGATAAAAATTTAGTAAAAATAAAAAATACAAATGGCCTTAATAAAATTGCAAATCGTGATTTACAAGTTCATTTTAATCGTGATCAAATTCTAGAACATCAAGAATATAGTAAAAAAACTGATAGATCAATAATTGCAATTCCTGAAGAATCTGCTCTTTTAGTAACTGAAAATCGATTTAAAGTTATAGGAGAAAAACCAATAACATATATCACAAAAAATGAATATAAAGATTTTAAGCCAAATTCTTTCATTTTACTATGATCTTAAAATACCCTCTCGTCACATTTCTCTTCATCCTTATCCTCTTCGTCTCAATTCTCATGAGCATACAAGGAATTCCCAATGTATGTAATCCCGAGTCATGTGACTATGTCAAAACCTCAGTCTATGCAAAAACATTCGGTGTTTTTAACGCCTATTACGGCGTCGTTATTAGTGCACTGATGATCCTCTTACTTCTACATCATATCTACCAACCTACCAAAATAAAAAAAATAATGATTTACACTGCATGCACGATCGGCGCCTTAATTGCAATAAGATTTTTATATATCCAGGCATTTATAATAAAAGCATACTGCACGTATTGTATTATAGTCGACATTTCACTTATTATAATAATTATAATATTAATCGGAATAAAAGATAATGAATAAACAAATCATTCTCGCGCAAGGCGCTGAAGCAATTATCATTAAAACAGACAAAATAATAAAAAAAATTCGTGTTGAAAAATCATACCGTCATCCATTGCTCGACCAAAAATTAAGAAAATTGCGAACGCGTTCTGAAAGTAAAATAATGCAAAAACTTGCAGGGGTTATTTCAGTTCCAAATATAAAAAAAGTTGACGAACAAAAAAAAGAAATTGATATGGAATATATCGAAGGAAAAAAACTTTCTCAAACATTGGAAAAATTAGAATACAAAAAAATAAGCAAAAAAATTGCGATCATAATCACGCAACTTCACGCGCAGAATATTATTCACGGCGATCTTACAACGGCAAATATGCTCTATAAAAAAAATAACGATACACTTTATCTGATTGATTTTGGCCTTGCATTTCACTCTGCAAAAATTGAAGATAAAGCAGTTGATCTACATCTGCTCAAGCAAGCACTTGAGGCAAAACACCACACCATTGCAGATACGTGCATGAAAATAATTTTACAAAATTACAAACCCCTGCAATCAGAAAAAATTCTCAATCAGTTAAAAAAAGTTGAATCACGTGGCAGGTACAAGGATAGGTATTAATCGTTAAAATCAAATTCCAGCTGTCGTAAATGATGGGGAATCTTTGGACAAACACAAGTGCTGAAATAGTCTTCTAATGAAACAGAATAACCTTTTTCAATAAAAGGAAGATAGTAATTAAGCAGTGAGGAACATTCATCGACGCTAGAATGTACCAACTGCAAAAATTCACTTTTACTAAAAGGTTTACTGAACAACTGAAAGGCTGCCTCATCAACATTTTGATAATCATTATAGCCAACGTTTCTTTTATAATCAATGATTTTTTCGAGTAGGCCAAAATGATCAAAATAAAATAAAGAAGAAATTTCAGCAACCAATTCTCCCAAAAACCAGGTTTTTTTTGTAATTCCTCCATTTCTTTTTTCAAAGGCTCTTCTCAGCCAATACTCTTCATTTGCATATATATGAAGATGATGTCCTACTTCATGCGAAAGAATTTCAGTTCGAGTTAGTAGCCACCGTTCCCAACATTGTTCGCAGCATGCAAATGTTTCATTTCCATAAAATTCTTCTATTTCAATTTTAAATTCTTTATTATGTATCACAATTCTACCCCGGGCAAGATAGCCCCCTTCTATGATATTTAACTTGTGGATATCTTGTCGCTTAAGATTGAAAACTCCAGACATACTGTCAATAAAGGAGCTATAGGCCTTATCCAAATAATCCTGTAATTGATAATGAGCCTCATCTGATGCAAGAAATTTTTGAACGATCATAAAATAATCTTTAGTATTTACTTAAAAAATATATATGTCATGCATTAACCCTTATAAAACACAGAAAATATATAGCCCCCCAGTGCTCACATTTCCATTTTGTTATTTATTTTATTTTGTCAAATTGAAAATATTCGTCGAACCATCCAGGTTCTCATTCCTGAAGATTATTAATAAACATTCAGCAAAGCTGAATGTTTTAATAGCCCCACCAGGATTCGAACCTGGGTCGCGAGGTCCAAAGCCTCGTATCCTTGACCGCTGGACGATGGGGCTACTTGTTAGAACTAGATTTGGTTATTTTATAAGGATTTCTGTACGCATATTCATAAAAAAAGAACAATAAAATTTCTTCCATAAAAAAATAATATCCGTCGACAAATTATTAAAAATAAAAACGTTTTTAAAGCAATATTCCCGATAATACTCATGAAAAAATCACAATTTTCCCCAGGATTAGAAAAACCAGTCTGGTTAAAATTTTCTGAAGAAGAAATAAAAGCGCTTATCATTAAACTAGCGGATAAAGGGCTCACCGCAGAAAAGATAGGACTCACACTGCGAGATCAATATGGCATTCCAAAAGTTCGGCTCTATGGGCTCAAAATAAAAGAAGTATTGCAGGAAAAATTTCTGGAACCAACAACAATAAACCTGCAAAAAAAGATAGAAAAATTGAGTAATCACAATAAAAAAAATAAAGGCGATAAAAAATCTGATCGGGCAATGATTATAACAAAAGCAAAACTCAAAAAAAGACAGGAATATCAAAGCTTATAACCGTAGACTAAATAAGTAAGAAAAAATAAAGGAGGTACTATGTTAAATCACATCAAAAATTTTGCGCAATCGTTCTTGGAAAAATCAAAAAATAAGAATATACAACTGATAGGTCACTTCGACACTGACGGCATAACATCAACGGCAATTCTAACAAAAACCCTCGAGCGTTTGGAAAAATCATTCTCAACAAAAATTGTAAAACAACTTTCACTGGAAGAAATAAAAAAAATACCCAAAGAAAAAATAATCTTGCTCGTTGATTTGGGTTCCGCAAATTTGAAAGAATTGTCACAATTAGAGAATACGATTTTTATTCTTGATCATCACGAAATAAAATCGTGCCACGAGCTAGATGCAGAAAAAATGACATTCTGTAATCCTCATCTCTACGAGGACGCGCAAGACATCTGTAGTTCAGAATTGGCGTACCTTTTCTCAACTGCAATTTCATCGGACAACAAAGATTTAGCGCATCTTGCAATTGTAGGAATGGTCGGCGATACAATGGAAAAAAATATTAATAAAATTAGAAATCAAATTATTAAAGAAGCAGATGTGCAAATAAAAAAAGGACTGCTTATGTATCCGTCAACGCGGCCAATCGATAGAACTTTAGAATATTCTTCCCGCCCGTTTATCCCGGGAATCACTGGCAACCGCAATAATATTTTGGAGTTGCTTAAAGATGCAGGTATTGAAAAAATAGGCAAACAATACAAGTCACTTATTGATCTTAATAATGACGAAATGAAACAACTCACAACCGCAATTATGCTCCGTCTCTCAAGTAAGGAGGCAAGCGAACACATAGGCAACTTATATTTAATAAAATTTTTCAACAAAATAGAAGACGCCCGAGAATTGTCTGCAATTATAAATGCCTGCAGTCGATTGGATCGAACAGACATCGCGCTCCTTGTTTGTTTAGGAAATAGCGATGCCAGAAAAAAAGCTGAACGTTTATATTTAAAATATCGCCAGCATATTCTTTCAGGACTCAAATTTATTGAAAAAAATGGCTTCATCAAAGGCGAAGAATATGTCATCATCAATGCGCAGGGAAATATTAAAGACACAATCATCGGCACACTTGCCTCAATTTTATCTTTCTCGTCAATCTACAAAGACGGAACAATTATTATTGCAATGGCATACAATCAAAACAAAATAAAAATTTCAACCAGGCTCTCAGGAAAAAATAAAAAATCTGACCATAATCTTAAAGAACTGCTCGAATCAATAACCGCAATACTTGGACGAGGAGAATCAGGCGGACACAAATATGCGGCAGGTTGCACCATTGACCTTGAGGATGAACATAAATTTATCGAACTCGTCAAAAGAAAATTAGAATATCAGCAAACAGTCCGAGTATATTCTTAGGCTTGACTAGACAGAATAACAAGTTAATGCCCTGCGGGGCATGACTATAACTAACTACTGAATCCAATTCG
>CAYIPM010000046.1:1534-6684 GCA_964365195.1 Candidatus Woesearchaeota archaeon | reverse complement strand
TATAGTCAACGACATTAATATCTCCCCATTTTGTCGTTGACTTATTAGGGAAAGACTTATGTCTTTCACTATAGATTACCTCAAAGAATAAACTACACCCGCTCCCGTCTCAACAAATTCGCATTCGTCACAACGGTAATTGATGAGAGAGCCATCGCAATCTCTGCAATAACTGGATGCAAAAATCCTGCAACAGCAAGAGGAATGGCAATAACATTATACGCGAATGCCCAGAATAAATTCTGCTTAATTTTCTTGAATGTTGCTTTAGATAAACGAATAGCTTGTACTACTCCCATTAATGAACTTTTTGCCAACACTAAATCCCCTGCTTCAATTGCAATATCTGTTCCGCTTCCCATTGCAATGCCAACATTGCTTTGTTTTAATGCCGGCGCATCATTAATGCCGTCGCCGACAAATGCAACCATGCCTCGCTTTTGCAATTCCTCAACTTTTTTTACCTTGTCTTCAGGCAAAACATTTGCAATGACTTCTTTAATGCCTACTTTTTCCGCAATAGCTCTGGCAGTTGTTTCATTATCACCAGTAATCATGATAGTTCTATATCTAGAAGCATTCAATAAACTAATTGCCTTCACAGAGTCTTCTTTTACTGCATCTGCAACAGCTATGACGCCAATAATTTTTTTGTTCTCACTTATTATCATAGTTGTTTTCCCCTGCTTTTCAAATTGTTCAACAATGTGTTCAAAATTGTTCAAGGAAATTTTTTTCTCATTCATTAAAGTTTTATTACCCATAAGTATTTCTTTGCCGCCTATTTTCCCTTCAAGACCCCTTCCTCGTAGAATTTTAAAATTCTTAACGTCTCTATATTTTTTCAATCCCGCCTTTGCAACAATTGCCCGGGCAATGGGATGTTCACTCAATTTTTCTAAAGATGCTGCAATTTCCAAAACATAATTTTCTTTAATCGTGCTATAAATGTCAGTAACTTCTGGTTTTCCTTTCGTAATTGTCCCAGTTTTATCAAACACAATTATTTTTATTTCTTTCATGGTTTGAATTGCTTCGCCTTTTCTAATTAATATTCCTCGTTGCGCTCCCATGCCGCTTCCCACCATTAATACCGTCGGTGTTGCAAGCCCCAATGCGCACGGACAAGCGATAACAAGAACAGCAATAGCAACACCGATAGCTGTGCTTATATCTTGCGAAAAATAAAACCATCCCATAAAAGTCAAAATAGTGATGGCAAGAATTGTAGGCACAAAAATACTGGTGATTTTGTCGGCTAATTTTTGTATAGGAACTTTTGTTCCTTGCGCTTCTTCAACTAAATCAATAATATGTGACAAAAAAGTGTCTTTTCCAATTTTTGTCGCTTTCACATAAAGAACGCCGTCTTGATTAATTGTTGCGCCAATAACTAAAGAGTCTTTCGTTTTGTCATTAGGCAAACTTTCTCCAGTTACCATTGATTCATCAACACTGCTTTCTCCTTTGACAACAATGCCATCAGTCGGTATTTTTTCTCCTGGTTTTATTATCATAATATCTCCAACGTTGATTTCTTCAATGGAAATATCCCACTCTTCTTTTCCTCGAAGAACACGCGCTTTTTTTGCACCAAGTTCCAATAATTTTTTTATTTCTTGGCTTGCGCGACCGCGCGCTTTTGCCTCAACATATTTTCCGGTCGTAAAAAACGCCATGATCATCGCCGCAATGCCGGAGTAATCTAATACAGCTCCTGTAAAAGATAAAATTCCTGACAAGTAAGCAATAATTGTTCCCAGTGCAATCAACGAATCCATGTTAAAATAAAAAGTAAAGAGACCGCGCATCCCAGATTTAATAGTGCTAAATCCAAAAATAAAAACAACCGGAAAGGCCAATACCAATAAAACAATAATCATAAACGATTCAGGAATAATGCTCATGCCTAACAATCGTTCTGAAAGCATGAGCAATGCAATAGGAATCGTAAAAATCCAGCTCCATAGTAATTTTATTTTCCAGTTTTTAATTTCAGCGTCTTCAATGGGGGATTCGTGGTGATGATCCTGCAAATCGCGATGATGGTGTTTGGGATTCATTTTATTTTTTATCTCCACTAATTTCCAGTTTAGAGTTTTCAAAATATTTACTTAATTTTGCAATAAAACCATCGTCAATAAAAACTATAGTATTATCATAAAAAGACTCATCTGGCAACCCTTTCGGATTACCAGGGTTCATATTACTAGGAATACATTCTTGAGATTTATAAAGTTTGTTGTTCATTTTTTATTTTCTCCTTATGATAATCTAACCAACTATTATACATACATTTCTCTTCATCTTTTTGTAGCAATGCCCTATTTGATATAACAAATCCAAATAATCTTTTCAGATAATCTCTATTCATCTTAAAGTCTATCTTTTCTTTTAACTCTAAAAATTCTATAATCTCTTTATCACTTTTTTCTTTGTCTCTCATTTCCCTAATTATTTTAATAATCTCATTTTGAGGATATTTTGACTTCTTATATAACCCAACAACTTTTCTTATGACGCATCCTTGTCCTGCATGCTTAACCATATTGCACATTTGACAGACAACTTGTAAATTTTTATCTTCATCATTTTCAGGATCACCATCTATATGATCGATTATCGGATATTTTTCAGATTTATAACCACAATATACACAGATATAGTTATCTCTATTAAGAATTTTTTTCCTAATATTCTGCCATTCTTCACTATGTATACTTCTGCTATTTTTATCTCTCCATTTTTTAGGAGGTGCAAAAGATAAGAATAATTGTTTCATTGAGAGAGAACCTCCATGAAATTATCTTTTTTTACAAACCATTTAGAAATATTTTTGTCGCCTCTAATAGCATATCTACCCTCACGAGTTGCATTATCTTCTTTATAAAATAATTTTTCAACATTTTCTATTTTAAATAACTCTTCAGCAATTCTTTTTAAATCTTTTTTATCATGAGAATCATAAGTATATACACAAATAACTCCAGAACTCTTATTCAACGAATTTTCATTATCTTTTGAAGTAGAACATTTTGCAGAATTACCAAGTAATCTTTTTTCTATAGCTTTTTTAACACTCTCCCAAATATTATTCAATTCTTTTCCTTTGTAAGCAAAAATCATCCATTTTCCACAATTCTTAGTTGATTCTGGATATTTATTTTTACTTTCGTTAATAGCATAAACCCAATATTCTTCAGTTATTTGAGACGGTTTTACAGATTTCATTTTCACTCCACCCTCACTAATTTATATGTTGAACCTGCTCGTGCAATAGCCTTTTTTAATTCTTCGTCGCTTACGTTTTCATCAGCCTCGACAAATCCTTTTTTTGTCATAAGGCTGATAGTCACATCTTTCACGCCATTAATTTTTCTTAAGCTTTTTTCAATATTTCCAGCACAGGATGCGCAATGCATTCCTTCAATTGTTAATTTCTTTTTCATTTTTTATTTGTTCCTCCTTTCATAAAATAAAGCAAAATGCCTGCAATTAAATAATCATACATAAATTGCAAAATCCATGTAATAATATCTATTGATTTCACGCTAGAAATATCAAATACGTCTTCAAAGATGAAATTTGGAGGAAAAATAATAAGATTAATAAACATAGCCCAGCCCGATTGATTTTCTAAAACCGGTATTAGTTGTAAAATTATAAGAACATTAATCGCAAACAGAATTAGAGATGTAATAATCAATTTTAAGTTTGGTTGAAATATTTTTTTCATATGTTTCTCCTTACAGGCATTTTAATTCCGACAGTCATAACAGAAAATAAACCAAGTCTTTTTTGTTTTTTAATTTTAAAACCTGATTGTATAAACAATTTTTGCATTGCCTTTTTTGTGTAAATCCCAGAATTGCCTGGCTCTAACATATGGAAAATATAATTAAATAAACTGCCAAAATCAAAATCAGTAATAATCAACATTCCATTATTTTTCAAAACACGATAAAACGTGTGAACTGTCGACACATGTTCAGGAAAATGATGAAATGCGTCAACAACAAAAATATAATCAAAAAAATTATTTTTGAATTTTTTCTCAACATCACTAACAGACAATCTCATTAAATGAGCATGCTTCAATTTTCTCCGTGCATGCGCGAGCATTTTATTAGACACATCAATGCCATATAATTGCAGGTCTTTATTTTTCTTTTCCAGAATAAATAATAAATTTCCAGTGCCAGTGCCTGCATCTAAAATTCTAGAATTTCTTTTCAAGGAAATTTCATTAACTGTCGCCTTAACAACATCGAAAAGCCATTTGCCAATAAATCCTTTGTCATACTGTCCTGCCACAAAATTAAAAACACTCTCGTTTCTATGCTCTTGCTTTTGTATTATTGATTTCATTTTATATCCTATACTCTAGTGCATTTTTATTGCATATTTAGTTATTGATAAGTTGCATGATTTTGATCGATTGCACCATTCTTCACATTCGATGGCTTTGCTTTTATCTCTATAAAGATAACCACATTTCATACATTTGAATACTATTTTTCCTTTAAAATTTGTTTCTTCTACCATTATTTTTTCCTCTCTGATTGGTTTATTTGTTTTATCAGCCAGACAATAAATAATATAAATAAAATAATGATAACAATTGAAAATAAAATAGAAAAAACAAACATGCTAGAATTTGCACTTTCATAGTAAGAAAGAGGATAAGCGGACATCATTCCTCCTCCGCGTCCCATCATCATATTCATCATTCCCATTGGCATAGCTGTTTGTTCTCCGCAATAAAACATCTTTCCCATGTTAATATGAACTTGTCTCAAATTCTCACTTCCCTCGCCGCCCATTCTTTCATCCATAATTTCATGCAATTCTCCTGGATGCATTTGCTCCATAAAATAGTCTCCCAAAATTTCAAGCTGATAATCGCTTAATTCATTGCAGGAAATTTTATCCTGAATTATTTTTTCAGCTTCCTCGAAAATTTCTTCTTCAGATGCAAGTATAAAAGTTACACTAACTAAAATCATACTCACTGCGGCTAGTAATAATAATTTTTTCATATCGAAATGCTTGAAATCAGAGGGGGGCATTTTGATAGGTAAAAATTCATTCCCATATAATAATTTTTTCATATCGAAATGCTTGAAATCAGAGGGGGGCATTTTGATAGG
>CAYIPM010000046.1:0-1434 GCA_964365195.1 Candidatus Woesearchaeota archaeon | reverse complement strand
TAAAAATTCATTCCCATATAATAATTTTTTCATTTTCATTTTGCGCTGTCAATAATCTCTTGTATATCTTTTTCAACTTCCATAGCTTCATTTTTGTTTACTTCTGGAAATAACTCTGAAATAATTAAAGGACTCATGCCGACAATTGTTACTTTCTCATCTTCTTGTAAAATTACTATTTTACAGGGCATGCAAAGAGAAATTAATCTATTTCTGCTCAAAAATTGATGCGCATATTTTCCCGAACAAATCTCAATGATCTTTAATGGTTTTTGACTGAATCCTTTTGCAGCTAATCTCTCTCTTATATCATAAATTTGAAAAAGAGACCATCCCTTCTGATCAACTACCTTTAAAACAGAGACCACTGCTTCATCAAAGCTTTTATCAGTTTCAACAATATACGCAAAATCTTTTATGTTCATTTTATTTTTTTGTTTATTTTATTTTTGTGCAAATGCATTATAGAGCGCTGCAAAAAGTGCGCCGATGACATATCCGCCAATAATAACGACGACAAAACCCAATAATGTTCTTCCGTTTAAACTAGGTTCTATCGCAATTTTTGTCAAGTCAATGCCATGCATAAAAGAGCCAAACAGCATCAATGCAAAATCTAGAGCAACAAAAACAAGCACTAAACAAATAAAACTAATTATGCCAAAGGTTAATCCTACAGCAATTCCAGTCGCGTGTATATTTTTTCTTTCTGCCATTTTATGATTCCTCCTTACAATCTATCTTTTAATATTTTATTTCTGTATCTGTTTTATCAGCCAGACAATAAATAAGATTAATGCAACAAATATTAAGATGCTAAAAAGCCATCCAAACAGCATCATGCCGGATCCAAAACCGCCCATCATGTTTCCAAAACCCATCATGCCGCCAACACCGCCAAAACCCATCATGCCAAAACCCCCAAATAAAACTAAGAGTACTAATAAAACGAGTACTGCGACAATGAAACTATTATCTTCTTTCATGTTCATGCATTCCTCCTTTCATTTTTTCTTTTGCTCGTAATATATGAATGCAATGCCTGCTCATGTGTTTCCCAATTATGTCCATCAACGGGCCTATAGTTTCTTTATTGAGAGAATAATAGCGATATTTTCCGCTCACTTCAATTTTTACAAATCCGCATTGTTTTAATCGTCGGAGATTATGAGAAACTGTTGTTTGATCCAGATTTAATTCATTCATAATTTCAGAAACGTTTTGTTTTTCTTTTCGTAACAAATTAATAATTTTTAATCGCGGTTCGCTGACTAATGTGCTAAAAAATATTTTATATGCTCCATACAGCTCTTTTTCATCAAATCCATGATGATGAGCATGCTTTAACATGTTTTTATTTATCATATGATAATATAATACATATGAACTATTTAAAGATTTCTATTATGTCCATAAATTGAAAACCTCATTCTT
>CAYIPM010000045.1:0-6691 GCA_964365195.1 Candidatus Woesearchaeota archaeon | reverse complement strand
ATTTTTTTAAGATTAATTATTTTTCGGTTCTAAAATTCTATTCCGGACAAAGCATCCTCTAGAAAATATTTAAAAACCCAATTCCTCTCTTCAAATCATGGAATGGACAACACATTTAAAATCATTCATCAAGCAATGCATTAGAGTCTGGTATTTATTAAAAAAGCCAGATAGTAAAGAATTTATAACAGTGGCAAAAGTTTCAGCAATTGGATTATGTGTCGTCGGCTTAATGGGTTTTATTATTTCAATGATTTTCGGATATTTTGGTTTGTAAAATTTCTTGATTTATAAAACGAAATCAAAAAATTTATAAACCTCTTTCCGTATCTATTTTTATTGCTTTCTAGCCGATTCCAAATAGCTAGTTGGGCGTCAATAAAATAATATACGATAAAAATGATTTTCATAATTAAAGTAACAACGAACAAGGAAGATAGAGCATTAGAATTAATTTCAGATAAAATTCATAAAAAACAATTGCAAGTATATTCGTTAGCGCGTCCGCATGGCTTGCGCGGATATGTTTTTCTGGAAGCGCAAGATCGCGAAAATGCAGAAGAAGCATCGTATAATTTACCTTACGTCAAGGGAATTATTGGCAAAACCGTAGCCTATGAAGAAATAAAAAACATGATTGAGCCAGTACTTGAAGAAATTAAAATAGAAAAGGGCGACATCGTCGAAATTATTGGTGAGCCATTCAAAAAAGAAAAAGCGAAGGTTTTAAGAATCGATAAATCTAAGGGGGAAGTTGTGGTAACCTTGCTCGCCGCAGTTGTTCCTATTCCAGTAACCATAAAACTTGACAATGTCAAAGTTATTCGTCGAGAAAAAGGCGAAGGAATAGAATCAGAAAATAAAGATGGTGATCAAACACAAAATGAAGTGGAATCAGAAACTCCACTGGGTTACTCGCCAGAAATAAATAAAGACGAAGAAGAATCTTCAGGTAGTTTAATTCCTGAAGATTATTAAAAATGGATATTATATATAAACCAAGAGCAGAAGAAGTAGGTAATTTTGCAGTAGCAGTTCCTACAAATGGTCCTTTAATGATCATTCAAGAACATTATTATATAGAAGAACTTGAAAGAGGATATAGACATTGGAAAGAATTTGCAGAATCACTAAAAATAACAAAGCCTATTCCTATAGAAAGAATAGAAAAAGATAAATGGAGAGTCTTAACGGATTTAATAAAGTGATTATCAAACTATTAATCGACGGCGGAGAAATGAAACCAGGTCCAGCAATAGCGCAGCAGCTTGGTCCAAAAGGAATTAACATCGGAAAAGTTATCTCGTATATTAATGATGCAACAAAATCCTTCAAGGGAATGAAAGTACCGGTAGAGCTTGACGTTGACGAAAAAACAAAAGATTTCTCAGTAAAAACGTTTTCACCGCCAACTTCCGAATTAATAAAAAGCGAATTAAAACTTGAAAAAGGATCAGCAAAAATTTCAGAAATAAAGGTTGGCAACGCGTCTATTGAAGATATTATTAAAATCGCAAAAATAAAACATACAAACATGTTGGAAAAAGACTTAAAAAAAGCAGTCAAATCCGTATTAGGGACTGCTGCTTCTGTCGGAATTCTTGTTGAAAATAATAATCCTGTTGCAATTGTGCAAGAAGTTGAACAGGGAAAATTTGATAAAGAAATCACAGCAGAAAAAACAGAAACAACAACTGAAAAAAGAAATGCGCTGCAAAAATATTTTACTGATCTTAAATCTGCGCAAGAGGCAAAAGCTGCTGCTGCCGCTGCGCTTGAAGAAGCTGCGAAAGCTGCTGCAGAAGCAGCTGCTAAGCCAGTCGCAGGGGCTGCTCCCGCAGCAACTGCAGCAACCGGTGATAAAAAAATTGATGCAAAAGTTGCAGCTGTTCCCGCTGCTGCAGGTAAAGCGCCTGCTACTGCAAAATCCTCAAGCACTCCTGCAAAAGCTGCCAGCAAGCCAGCAGCTAAAAAGAAATAAGAATAATTTTCTCTCAATAATATTTAAATCTTCAAAGTTTGTAATTTCTCGGAGTTAAAATATCACCGAATATTTTAAATATCTTCGTCGATTCTTGCATTAATGAAAAGAGGTTCGATAAAAGCACTCTCGCGTTCCTGTTTTGAGGAATTTTCAAGAATGCCAAAACAAAAACGCTCACAAATAACCATCTTCATTATCCTAGCAGTAATAATTATCGGTATTCTCGTCGTCTTTTTCTTCTTCCAGCAAAACCAAAATAAAAATGCGCAGACAACAGTGCAAAAAGAAATACAACCAGTTTATGATTATGTGCAGGAATGTGCAAGCCATACTGCCTACGACGGTCTTGTCTACCTCGCAAACACCGGCGGCTATTTTGTCCGGCAAGACTCATCAAATGCCGACGGTGTTGCATATTATTATCTGGACAACAAAAATTTTGTGCCAACCAAACAACAATTAGGAAAAGAAATTTCATTATACATGAATAATCTTTTACCTTTTTGTACTGCCGGTTTTTCTCTTTTTACAGATTACACAATAGAAGAAGATGAAATTACATCACAAACGACAATACTTGAAGATAAAATCATCATAAAAATTAATTATCCATTACAAATAACAAAAGCAGATCAAACAACACAATTAGAAAATTTCCAAATTGAAATTCCAAATCGACTTGCAACATTGCAGTCAGTTGCAGACCAAATAACAAATAATATTATTGAAAGACCAGTCTGCATCACCTGTATCCAGCAAATTGCCGATAATCATGATGTCTACGTTAATATGATGCAAAACGAAAATGATTTTCTTATAACCATTACTGATCCACATTCACAAGTCTATGAGCAAAATTATTCATTTAATTTTGCAGGAAGATACAATGCACAATAAAACTATAAAATATTCAGAAAATTCAAAAAAAATATTCACACTAAGTATTATTCTCATTTTTTTATTTTTAATTATTCAAATTCACGCAGACACGCATATTACAGACCCCAACGCAAATCAAGAAAAAAAAGAAGTCAAAGCAGATAATGAACAGGCAAAAGTCACATCACAAGAAGACGGGAAAAAGAAAGCAGACTTTACCGGTACCGGTGGCAGTGTTACCGACGACAAAGGCAATCAATTTACAGGAATCAAGCCACAAACCGACGGGAAAAAAGCAGAAATAATTTTTGACAAAAATAACAACGTAGCATCTGCAGATTTCAAGACCGAGGCAGGTAAACAAGAACAAAAATATACGTTTGGTAATGACGAATTTAAAGTGCCTCCTAACAGCCAAGTTGAAAAAAAAGATGGGTCAGATAGAATCTCTATTAAAATGCCTGACGGCAGTCTAGTAAGTGAACCGCCAGAAAGAACAGCAAAAAATAAAGAAAGAGAAGGCACGCAGCCAAATATTGTAACTTACGAAGGAAAAGACATCAAAATAAAAACAGAAATAAGTAAAGCAATCTGGAATGGTGAGAATGTCAAAATAGAAAAATCCACAAAAGAAATAAAATATTCTGGCTCATTAAATTATCAATGGGACGAAAAAACAGAAAAGTGGTTGCAATTCGTCGATAAAGAGCAGGATTTTTCTACACAAGGTGTAAGCACGACGACAAAAGCAGACGCTCAAAAAAGTATTACTGAAACCGGAAAAGAAAAAAACGATCGTACTTATATCGGTTTTGATGAAGGAGTAGGAGTACCAAATATGCCTCAAGAGGGCGGTTCATGGATAAGCTACGGAGAAAAAACATTAGCAGGTGGTTCCACTAATAATAAAGCAAGCTCGTTAATTACTTTAGGAAAAGATAATCCCTATGTTCCAATAGATCCAAACACTGATAAATTTTCATTGAAACCGTCAGCAAATTCAGATTTTTCTTTGTCAAATAGACAAGCAGAAAATCAAGTTGCTCTTTTTCAAACAAGAGGAAACATCAACGTCAATATAGGAAATAAAGAGTATGCAATCGATGGAAAACAATTATATATGAATCCATTCGCAGAGGGTAATGCGAAAAGTCCCGCATTTAATTGGCAGGCATCTGATACAAATTATAATTCACTACTTCCGACTAAGCAAGGCGAAGCAACACAGCAATGGGTTTTTAATAGAGATAACCAATATAGATCTCTTCCTGTCGGACAAAATCCCCAAGATTTCAGCAGCAGCTTCTCTTACAATTATCCCGCACCGCAAAATCAAGTGCCGCTTGCAGCTCAGCCACAATCTCCATCGGTAAATCAGCCGTCACAAAATGGTTTACCTCAATTGCAACAAATGAGATCACCAACTGCTCAGGAATTAGCAAATGTAAATGTACAATCTAATAACAATCAAGATACGAGAGCATCAACAAAAAATTTTCAAGTAAGTACATATGAACCGATTGATCCCAAACAACCGCTAATGATTAAACAATCTGACGGAACTATGATATTAAATAAAAACAATCTAAGACCAGTGCAAGGTGCGCAAGAAATTGCACGAAGTCTTGAGGCATGGCGAGCAAGAAATGCAGAAGAATGGATAGGTAACTCAATCAAAGATTGGGATTCAAAAACGCCCGTCGATGCAGTTATAGGAAAAAATATTCCTGCACAAGGTGCAACTGAGTATATACCTGGAGGACAAAAAGGTATAGACAATATTCAAATGACTATTATGGGTCAAAAAAATATATTAACTGATTCAATAATTCCTCATGAAACAGCTCACACTATTCTCGCGGAAGAATTATTAAAAGGCAAACCTCTTGGAACGACGATTCCTCGCTGGGCTGATGAAGGAACGTGTTCAACTCTAGAATGTTTTTCTGAAAGAAGTAAATTAAATAATATTTTAGTACAATCTCTTCAAAATGAAGGAAAATTTAGAGATACTGCAATTCCTTTTAACAAAATGTTATCAATGCAAAATTATCCAGATACTGATGAAAAAACACTTGCATTATACGCTCAAGGAACAAGTGCGGCAGAATATCTTATTCGAAAAGGAGGAGGCGGAACAGAGGGTCGAAGAAAATTTATGGAGTTTGTAGGCGATGCAATGAATAATAGAGGATCAGATACAGCTTGGACAGGAGCATTGCAAAAACATTATGGAATACAAAATCCGAGCGATTTTCAAACTGGTTGGAATAAAGATGTATACAAAAGAGTATATGAAGATAAATCCTTCTTTCAACCGCCCTTACCTCCTTCTCAATTCCCGCCGACAAACATCCGCTCTGCACCACAACCATTAACAAATCCCCAATCGTATGCACCGCAATCAAATCCAATTTTTTCAAGTTCAAGCGTGAGAATCGCAACACACATACAAGGTAGTTCAGGTCAACCGCTTAAATTAACCGATGGCACAGGAACATTAATTGGAAGAGATAGAAATACTGGTGACGGAATTATTTTAACTGCAGCGCACACCTTCGATAATATTGGTCAAGCAGGCGTTTCATTAGAATTTTATGGAAAACAAGGAAGAATTCCGGCAACAGTAATAAATCACGATTATGCAAGTGGAAGAGATCTAGCATTATTACGCGTACCTGCAAATACTATAGCAAATATTCCTGAAACTCGTGTTGCTCCATCGAATTATAATCCTCGTGTCGGAGATAATGTATTAAGAGTTGGTTGTCCTGGAGGAGGAGCATTTACACCAACACAATGTTCCATTGTTTCTATTGATCGTTATGTTGGACCAAGCAATTTGCAAACAACAAAACAATCAGTTAAAGGGGAAAGTGGCGGAGGTTTGTTTGATCCAAAAATAAAAAGTTTGATCGGTGTTAATCGACGCGGAGATACAATAGAAGATCAAGCAATTTATGCAAATATAAAATCAATTCACGAATATCTCCGCGCAAATGGTTACGGCTATCTCATCCCTAACTTCATCATCATTTTAGAAAATAATTTTTTTGAAGTGTCACAAAACCTTTTAACATCTAAATCGTTAATGATATATAATTAAAATGAAAAAAGTGATAATAATTATAATGATAGCGCTTATCCTCATTGCAGGAATTTTTTTATTTATTTTTTTCAAAGACGGTCTTGAAAAAGAAAATATCGTTGAAAACGACAACACCCCCATCGCAGCACCACAATTGCCTTCAAACATAAAAATTCCTGGCGAATCAATCGACCTTTCAAATTTTGAATCTGCAGAAAGAATTATAAAAAAACAGGAATTAGTCGGCGAGTGGCAATCAGAATCACAAGATTTTATCGGAGAAGTGTATCCGCTCGAAGGTATTATATTTATCTTAAAAAGTGATGATACCTATGAAAGAAAATTAAACGGAGAACTATTTGATTCAGGATTTTACTCATTAGAAAACAACACGCTCTATCTTTCAGAAAAAAAAGATCAGCAAAATCAACTCTATGCATTCATCAACATAAAAAATAACAAATTAATATTAGTCTATCCCGAATATCCAAAAGCTGAAATCTACAAAAGAATATAATTATCGTCGCTGGTTTATGTATTCTCTCTAAAAATTATTTTTCAAAAAATTTCCAACACCTTTAAAAACAACATATTAATTATAATTTCAGGGGGTTGTAGTATAGCCTGGTTAGTATTCGAGGTTTGGGACCTTGCGACCCCGGTTCAAATCCGGGCAACCCCATTTATTTTCAAATTGGGTTTAATACCCCGCAGCTTGCGAGCAGTTTCATTTTAGCAAA
>CAYIPM010000044.1:0-6749 GCA_964365195.1 Candidatus Woesearchaeota archaeon | reverse complement strand
AGATATAGTGAAAGACATAGGTCTTTCCCTAATAAGTCAAAGACAAAACAGGAAATATAAATGTCTTTGACTATAGCGAAATTTTAGACAATTTCATTTATTATAAAGGTGAACATTTAAAAACAATTCCTTGATAGTACTATCATGAACGAAGACAGAAAAGAACCGCAAGAAACGTCGCTGGATGATAAAAAATATCAAAATCCAGAATTACGCGACGTCAATGTGCCAAATGCGCCCAGCTCAAAAGAAGAAAAAGAAATGCAGAAAATGCGGGAAAAGCTTGAGGATTTTAAAAAATTTATTCTGACAATTGTTAAGACTGTGAGCGCAATAGGCATAATTCCGCCGCAGGCAGCGCATTTTTTCGACGATGAAAATGAATTAAAAGAAGAAGAGAAAAAAGAAAAGCCGATGCACCTGTTAGTCGTGCTTCCCGATGACAAGGAAAAAGAATTCAATAAAATTAAAGTGGATATTATTAAAAAGGCAAAAGATGAAAAATTAAAAGTCTGGCTCAATTTATTTTTAGAAAAAGATTTGTGGGAAATGTGTCTTGATAGTAAATACGAAATCATCGAAGCAATTGGCATGGCATATCCCTTGCATGATAAAGGAGTGTTAGGCGCATTGCGTGTTGCGCAAATTCATAAATCACTTGCCTTAAAAAAATTCGAAAAATATGTCTATAGTTATGTTATTGGCGGCAGTTTGGTTCGCGGCGAAGCAGTCAAAACCAGCGACGTTGATGTTTATATTATTATCGATGATACCGATGTCAAACGCATGCATCGATTAGAACTTAAGGAAAAATTGCGTAACATCATTTATAGCTATGTCATGCAGGCAGGAGAATTGGCCGGCGTAAAAAATAAGCTCTCGCCGCAAGTCTATTTATTGACAGAATTTTGGGAAGGCGTTAAAGACGCAAATCCAATTTTTTATACCTTCTTGCGCGACGGTGTACCAATTTATGATCGCGGCGGATTTTTGCCCTGGAAATTATTATTAAAAATGGGCAAGATTCGACCATCTCCAGAATCAATTGATATGTTCATGAGCATGGGCGATAAAATGCAGGAAATTGTGAAGCGACGCCTGCTTGATATTGTCATTGGCGATATTTATTATGGCGTATTAACGCCGAGTCAGGCATTATTAATGCTTTATGGTTTGCCGCCGACAAATGTGCGAGAAACAGTTAATGAAGTCAGAAGAATTTTTGTCGACAAGGAAAAACTCCTTGAGAAAAAATATGCCGATATCCTGCAAGACATTGCCATAAAATACTTCAAGGGATATGAACATGGCAAAGTCAAGGAAGTGACAGGCAAAGAAGTTGATAAACTCCTCAAAGATTCCGACGATTATTTAAAAAAACTTAAAGAAGTCCGCGAAGAATTGGAAAAAAGAATGAGCGAAAAAACATTTTCAGAAATTTACGAAAATGTAAATAAATTATTGCAAAGTTTATTCGGCAATAAAACTGAAGCGCAATTAATCAGGGAATATGAAGTAGAAATTGTCAACAAGGCAAAAGGTAATCCGCGATTTTTGCATACGCTGCATGAATTAGTGAACATGAAAAAGAAATACAAAAGTAAAAAAATTCCAAGCAAATATGATTTTGAGCGTGTCAGAAAAGATTCAGTGTATCTAGTTCAGGAAATGATTGAATTCGGTCAGCGTCGTGAACTGGGACTTCTCCAAAAATTAAAAGTTGTTGTTATCGCAAAAAACAAGCCGCATGAATTGTTTTTAACTTCTCCCGCATTTTTAGTCAACGAAAAATCAGTTAAAAAAATTGAGGGCTCAAGCATGCATGACAGCGATGCAAATGCATTAAATCAGATGCTTGCTGCGCATAAAGGCGGCAGAATAAAAATCAGTGAAGATATCTTATTGGCACTCAAAAAAGAATTAGGTGAATTTGAGATTATTTTATAATGTCAAAGTGTTTGATAAACCACACATTCCAGTGTGTGGAACACTTTGAGCACAAGAGAATTGCTCTTGAGTTACACAATTCTCTGTGCAGAAAATTCCATATCAAGAGGAATTTTCATGCATCCAAAAGTCTAATCAATTAAACAAAGACTTTTTGATTTCGAACATTAGAAATTCTTCCTTTATAATAATTTCCAATGTTTTAAGATTGTGTTGTAGATTTTCATCGAATGTTTTCTTTTAAAAATTCTGCAAAATGTTGATAATCAAGATTAAAGACGACATCGTGTTTTCCTTTTGAATCAAATTGTGAACTTCCGAGTACATCAAATCCTTTAAATGTTCCTTTCACAGTCGTTATTTTATCAGGATGTAAATAACAGTAGGGAACATAGACGTCTGAAACGGAAAGTGTTTGCGGCGATGTATCTTCGAGTAAATGTGCAAGCATATTTCCATTTTGGTAATTTAATTCAGGATCTCTCAAGTGATCTATTAATTTTTTTAATCCTTGAAAATATTCGTTTGGTTGAAAGGCGCCAAAAAATGAATCTTTAACATTATCGAGCAATACATTTCTTTGGTAAATTTCTCTCCATAATCTTTTTTTATTTTCCGGAGTGAATAAGTGATTTTGGGCAATATGATCGAATTCACTTCCTATATGATATACAAGCTGGTCTCTCTTTGCATTTTCAGCAGTTTTCGCTGCAATATGACCCTCAGTCATATATTTAACATATTTTCCGACGACAGAGGTTACATTTTCTAATTGAGAAATCGGCATTTTAAATCTTCTGCATATTTCTTGGGGCACAATCGTAATAGGGATATCTTTATTGAATACGATTTCTGCAGCACCTGAATCATGACGGATATTATGTTCCATATCTCCAGTAATACTCCCACCCATAATATACAGTTGTTTTATATTTTTAGTTGCCGACGGATATTCTTGAATAAGGCGAGCAATATTTGTAAGAGGGGCTAAACTAAAAATAACATGTTCTTCTTCTAATCGTGTTGCAAGATCCTCGAGTCCATTTCGCACAATGCCTGCATTTTCTAGTGAAATATATTCTATATCTTTTCCTAAAGAGGCCTCATCATCAATAAAAGAATCATCGACAAAACATTCATCAAAAAACCAATAAGGGGATGTAGGACTAAACACTGGGTGAGCTTCTCCTTGCGCTACCACAATATTTTTTTGCGCAAGATTAACCACGTGCTTTGCAATATAAGAACGAATTGAAAGATCTTTAGCGTTAGTTGTATAAATTGCGCTTACATTAAGTCCAGTATTTATCATCGCAAGAATTGATAAAGCGTCGTCGGGATCAGAGCCAATATCTGTTGAAACAATTATTTTATCTTTCATTCTGATACTCCTAATTTTTTCATAAGATTATCAAGATATGTTCTTGCAGGATCAAAATCACATTCCAAACTCATAGTTTTACGAATTAAAGCAGGTATCTCTTGTGTCGGATCAATAACAAACTCTGCGGCAGTTTCTCCGACGATAACTGGCTTATATTTCATAGTTCGTTTTACCCAGTCATAATTTTCTTTTTTTTGTCGAGTGTGTTTATAGACAAGTAATAAGTCAATTGATTGTGCGCCTCTTGCATGAAATTTATCTGTAACAGTTTTTACACTATGACCAGTAACAAGATCGTTGTCAAAAAGAAGAATTCTTTTATCCTTGATATCTTTTGTTTGTAGTATCGATAACGGATGCATAAAACGAGTTTCGTCACTAGTCCGCAAAATATATACTTCCCCCGTCGGAAAATTATGTAAATTAAAAACATAAGAAAGCCACGATCCTTTTTTTGCAATGCCGACGCCAATATCATACTCTCCTCGTAATGTCTGCGCTGCATGACATGCTCGTTCTAAATCACCCACGTAACGATTAAAATCGGGAAATTCTTTTTTATTTTTATCAGCAAGTAATTGTTCAAGTTCATTTTTTATTACAGTATCAGGTAAAAGAGAGGCTAACGCTCTTCCTATCTGAAGTGATTGTGCTGCATACTCTTGAAAATCTTTTTGAAAGTGATAAAAAAAACTTGCAAGAAGCGGATTATTTAAAATTTCAATACCATATTCTTTTCTTTCAGGAATAAGTTCATATTTCATTTTTTTGATAAATACTGCGCAATTTCTCGTGCTGCTGCTAAAGCACTTGGAGCGTGATGTTCTAATTGAGGATTTGCATTTAGTAACTGAATATCTTTTGGGATTATATTTAATTTGTAGGGGATCGGTTCTGATTTGTTATAACGTCGACGTAATTGTCTTGTTTTTCCACACGTCATCCAGAAATTTTTAAAATCAACAGTATCTTCACTAATTGCAGGCACGTCTGATTCAGGAATTCCCGACCATTCTGATAATCCTATATATGCCCCTTGTACGTTTATATTCTCTCTTCGTAAATAATCAGTTACTGTTCGTATAGTTCTTCCAGTCACAAAATCCACGTCAACTAAAAGAACCTTTTTCCTTTTTTTCAGAAAATCTAATTCGAGAGGATCAATAAGTGGCTTTTCCATTTTTCTTTTATGGTGTGAATAATCTACAGAAGAAGTTTCACATCCCATGATTCTAAAAATATCGGTGTATGCAACTCCTGCATTTTCTATTCCCACGACGGCATCATATCCTAATGCTTTGATACCTAAGGCGGCATGAGCATGCGCTAACAACGGCATATCTAGATATTGCTGCCACATTTTTTCGTAATCCCATCGATGCAGCAATGCCGCTTCTATTTCTAAAATTTTTTCTTCAGGAGAATATTCTCCACGCGTTAATACTTTTTCCAAATTTCCTTCTCTATTTGCGGCATTTTGTGTAAGATCAGGATTTTTAATTGGCTTGTGTGGATCTTTTGCTAAAAGTGCTGGCGCGCAGATTAAGCGTAAAGCTAACATATTATTTTTTCTCCTTATCATTTTTTAGATAGTTTTTCATTTGAAATAAAACGTCAGAAACAACATCATTGACATCATACAAAATTCTTTCTCGTATAAGAGGATTTCGCAAGGCAATTTTTTTTATATTTGATAGTAATTGGTTATCTGCATCTACAATCGGTATCTCTCCCCAGGTATCAATAGATTCATCGGGTGTAAACACGCTTTTTCCAATAGCATACGGTCTGTATTGATGAATTGATTTTGCAACGCAGTATTCTAAAAATTTTTTTGTTTTAGGACGTGGCTTAAAATAAATACTTTGTTCATATTCTCGAAAATAAGGATCATCTAAATCGTTAAGGCTATACAAAAAATCTGAATGGTAATCGTCTTTGGCCATAGATTCTTTTTTTGCCATAAGTTCTTTGTAAGAAATGTTTCCATGAGGCCAAAATAATAAACCTGCTTTAGCCAATTTTCTTACATTCTTAATGTCTTTATTATTTTCAATTAAAATACCATACATTTTTGGCGAATGAATACCTGCTGCGCATGACCTGTGATTTCCGTCGGCAAGACAATTATCTGCATCAACAACCGGCGGACATACTAACGGCATTTTCCATTCGTGATGATATACAGATTCTATAAGGGAATCTTCCCATAATTTTTGAACATCAAAAACACTTTCAAAACACGACGGAGCATCAGTATATGATACATTTTGTGGATCAAATAATCCTATTTTTACAGGCGCAACTTCAGTATATTTTTCTATAGGATGTCCGCGAATAAACGGAGATCGAGGACCATTAAATCCACTGGGCTCATCAAGCCGCATTTCTAATCGATGCGATAAATTACATGATAGTTGCATATTATTTCTCCCCTCCATAGTATAAAATCTCTCTATTTCTTCTATTTCCCCAAAATGTCATACATATGTCGATGTTATTTCTCAGAGCATATTCTCCAATATCTTTGATTACTATTGCCATTGCCCTCATATCATCTGTATTTTCCATTCTTTTCTTTTGATAAGGATTCAATAGTATAGCTGATTTAAATTCATTTTTTTGTTTATCTTTTTCTTCAGAGTTTCCTCTTGTATACATAGGAGGAATCCATCCAACAATAGTTAGTTCAGCGGTTCCAGATATAAAATCAAAATAATATTTTTTCTCAGATTTATCTTGTCCAAGTTGAGTATATTTTTCTGAGCTTCTTAAATTTTCTACCAAGGTTTCAAATTCTATATTTAAAAAAATAGGAAAATTTTGATAAACGCCGCATTTTTCAGTAAGTAATGCATCCGGACAGTGAGCCATTTCTTCTAAATATCTTTCAAGATTTTGTTTTATCATTTTCTTTCCTCCTCTCTCAACTTCTCCAATGCAAACTCAACAACATGACTTCTATTTCTGAATCTGCTGTCTTTGATTAAATTTTCAATTAATGCTATCGTTTTTTCTTCAACAGATATGCTCAATTTTTGTTTCATTTTATAAATTCTTACAATCGTGCTTTGTCGTATATCTTCATATATTTTCGTGGTTTATAAATATTTACATTTGTAGTAATTTTAAAGTAACAACTATAGTGAAAGACATAAGTCTTTCCCTATCTAATCGACGACAAACTGGGGAAATACTATAGTGAAAGACGTAAGTTTTTTACCAAATTTGTATGTCTTTCCCTAATAAGCCAACGACAAACGAAAAAAATTAATGTCGTTGGCTATAAGAAGGACTTTGACACGATTTCTTTCGGAAATGTGGGTTATTCAAAGTCCTCTATATAAAATAAAAATTTTCCAAATGTGACATCCTCCACACCCTAAAGGTTTTTTGCTGCGGCAAAAAATCCGCTGCG
>CAYIPM010000043.1:0-6771 GCA_964365195.1 Candidatus Woesearchaeota archaeon | reverse complement strand
TAAATAGTTTTTCTATTATATAAATCTTGAGGAAATATTAATGTCCCTTACTATACTTGCGGATTTCATGGTGATATTATTTTACAACAAGAAAAGCGAGCATTTAATTTTGGATATAATTACAACGTGCAGTTGCCGCTTGTTCCCTGGCTCTATGGATTGCAAGAAGGGAATGACGCATTTTCTAATTGTCGACTGTTTGGAAGTGAAGTAGACTTAGATTCTCGCCTGAGGACCTTGCTGACGAATTGATTATTTTTCACAAAAAAATAAAAAGATTATCGGAATCAGAAATTGATGATGAACTTGATCTGATGAACATTCGCAGTTTTGCATCAGGAACTTTCAGAACCGATTACGAATGGGCAATGAAAGAAAATTTATCACTCAACCAAACATTGAGAAATACGAGTGAAAAAGAAACTATTCTTATTTTAGATCAGGTAACAGTGCAGCAATTTATCGACGAATATTTTGCTTTTTTGGAACGAGAAGGAAATCTCAAATACATTAAAAATCAAATGTATATGTTTTTAAAAAGATTGCGAATAGCATAGTTTTATTTTATCTTTTTAATCTTATCCAATATATTATTTTTCTCTCTTCTTGACGTGTATTTTTTACCGAATTTTACCAGCGTTGGATTTAATGCTCTCCATTCTTTTTCTGGAAATAATTTTTTTAAATCTTTCTCGACGTCTTCTAGTTTTTTGCTTGCGCTCCACTCCAAATAACGCGAGATATAATATACGTGGGTGTCGACGCCAATTGTGTTGTGACCTTGTTCTGATAAAAAAACATTTGCAGTTTTATTTCCAACACCGGGCAACTCTATTAATTGTCGATAATTTGCGGGCGGTTCACCGTTATATTTTCCCTGAAGCTGTTTAGCGCATGCAATAATATGTTTTGATTTATTTTTGTAAAAATTGACTGAATGAATTATTCTTTCTATTTCTTTTTGTGATGCTGCCGCTAATTTTTTTGAGTCTGGATATTTTTGAAATAAAACAATGCACACTTTTATTGTTGTTTCATCAAGCGAACGCGCTGACAGTATTGTTGCGAGCAATGTTTGAAATTTTGTTAACCAACCTTCTGCTGCAAGCCGCATATTCCCTTTTAATTTTTCTATTTGTTTAAATTGCGCCAGCGCTTGAGCGGTATTCATGAGTTTATTGGCGAGGTAAAGCTTATAAACTTTTTTTACGTGTATTTTCTATCATATATCTTGAAAGGAGGTGTTTATGAAAAAAAGAAATTCAGTTGGCAGTTGGGCATTTTTAATTGGCGTCATCCTTGCCATTGTTCTTGGTCTTGGATTTGGCGGCACATATGTTCAAACGTTAACGATAGCTTTGATCATTGTAGGTTTTCTTGTTGGGCTTTTTAATATTGTCGAAGAAGAAGCAACTCCTTTTTTGATGTCAGGAACAGTGTTGGTTATTGTTTCTTCACTTGGCGGCCAAGTATTATCAGAGATTACGCCCGTCGTCGGAGGCGTTTTACAAGCATTGTTAATCCTGTTTGTTCCAGCAACTATTATTGTTGCCATCAAACATGTATTTACTCTAGCGCATCGTTAGTTTTGATTTATTTTTTTATCTTTCTTTTTTATTTTTTTATCTTTCTTTAATTTATGTCCATAAATTTAAAATATAACCTTTCTTACGTAAGAATTAAATATTCTCTTAAATCATTGGTTATATGAATATTAAAATAATTACAGGACTCTTTTTAATGATTATGGGATTTTTTATTTTATTTACATCATTAAAAATGACGGGTTTTGTTATTGGATTCGGATTTTCTAAAATTAATTACTTTAGTATTATTGGATTATCGTTTCTTATTATCGGAGCTTTTTTCTCTCTTGAAGATATTTTAAGTGGCATTAAACTTTCTCATAAGAAAGAAAAAAATAATGACTTTAAACATAGACTAAATATGGCAAGAGTATCACAACCAATTTATTATGTTTTTAACAAAAATACCGATTATGATTATAAATCTTTTAGAAAAAATTTGAGAAAAACTAGAGCTTTTAGCAGATCTGAAGAAAAAGAATTACGAAATACTAAAGAAAAATATAGGGCTAGTTTATCAACACCTGCAGGAAAAGCATACTATAAACCATTTACAGAAGAATCCAGGTTTTCTTCACATCCTTTTTCTTTAAACACATATGCTCATGAGTTTATACATCATTTGAATAAAAAGGGATTAGTTCCAAATGACTATGTAATTGCTAATGCTCTCGAGCACTATATGAGTTATGTAAAAGAGTATGAACAACCTGTATATAGTCAAGTAGACTTACATGCATATAAGCCTCAAATATCAAAACCAGAAAATTTAAGACCATTAAAAAAAGAGGAGAAAAAGAATCCTCATTTAGAAAATTCACAATACCCTGGGTTTAATCAGACCGGTATTGATCTAGGAGGTAGTGCTGCTTATTTAGAAGGCATTTCAAAAAAAACCGGGGTCGGTTTGTATTTTATAAAATTGGTTTCCGATGGAACTGCTGTAGAAAAAGCTAAAGAAATTGTTTTGGGAAACTATGCCCCCCTTAATGAATTTGAAAAAAAATATGGTAAAAGATGGAAGAGAATATTAGAAAGGGTATCTTAAGAACTCATTATTTTAAAACAACAATATTGGTCGCGCCGCGCCTTTTTCTCTCGACAAATCCTTTTCCTTCTAGCCTATCAATGATGCGTGTTATCTTTGCTTTTCCAAACTGCGTTTTTTCAATTAAGTCTGCCTGAAAAATTGCTTTTGCATCAATAATAATATTGAGGACTTTTTTTTCTTCCGGCTTTAAATCTGCAGTATCTAATTTTATTTTTTGTTTTTTAGATTCTACTTTTTTAATTACTGTTTCTTTTTGTGGTTTTGAAATAATTAATACAATCCCTAGGATTATTAAAATTCCCACAATAGCGAGAGAAAGGTAGGTTTGCTGATTGACTGTGCCGTAGGCAGGACAATAAACGCCGTCATGTATTGTCGAACAACCAACCTCAATTATTTTTTTCATTGCATTATTAAATAAAAATATTATCCCAATAATTAATATAGAAATGCCAAGAATAAGCCAGCCGACGTTTTTGTTTTCCATTTTATATTTCTTAAATTGAAAAGCGAGAGAATATTTTATTTTCTTTGTTTTCCATTTTTTGATTCCGTTAAAAATGGAATGCTAGAAAATCCTTGATTTTCTTTGTTTTTCATTATTATAAAATGATAGATTGCTTTAAAAAGTTTTTCTTGCGCTGTGAAACTAGTTTCACACAAACGTTTTTATATTTGATCTTTCTTATTTTTTTATGAACCTGAAAATATATTTTTTAATGATTATCATAAGTTTATTCATTGGAACATTTGTTGGGACTGTTTTTTCAAATATCATTTATGAAGAAAAAGAAATGACAAAAGAAGATTTAATTAAAGAGTATTACGAAATTGAAAATGCGGTTATGGTTAGTCCCCATAGCATAAGAAAAAAAATAGGAGAAGGAGATACTGGTTTTGTTTTAGTAGATTTACGAAGTCAGCAAGAATATGAAACAGAGCATATTATTGGCGCAGTGAATATTCCCGCCTATATCACTCCCGATACATCAAATTACGACGATGTTGACAGAATTGTTAATTCTTTTAAAACATTAAAAGAAGAAAATCCCGAAAAAGATATTATTGTGTATTGTTATAGCGCGCCCTGCATGACTGGAAGAAAAATAGGAAAAATGCTTTCAGAAAACGAAATTTTTGTAAAACATTTGGGCATTGGATGGAATGAATGGAAATATTACTGGGATTTGTGGAATCATGATGGAGAAACAAAAGTGGATCCTACCGATTATGTTGCTACCGGAAATGAGCCAGGTTTTTTAAAAATTGAAGCTGCATTAGAAACATGCGGCTTAGGAGATTTTGGCTGTTAATATGAGCTTGATAAAATTTATGCATTCGCTTGGCAAAGGAGAAGTAGAAAGCAATCTGCTAAAAACAATGCTGCTTTCTCTTGCTGTTTCATTTATTACTTTTGTGGTTATCTATTTTTTACAATTAAAAACTATTGAGGATTTTATTCCCACGTACGGATTTTTTTTCTTTTTTTCTTTTTTGACCTATGCCCTGATTTTACCGTCGACAAAACATGTTAAGGCATATAAAGAATTTCCGTGCATGTCTGGAATGATGATTGGCATGACTATAGGAATGATTAGTGGATTTCTTCCAGGATTTTATGTTGGTTCGACAAATGGCATGTTTTATGGAAGTGTATTTGGCATGGCCGTGGGCATTTTATTTGGAATATGGAATGGAAAATGCTGCGGCATTATGGGGGCAATGGAAGGAATCATGGCTGGCTTTATGGGAGGAATCATGGGCGCAATGACAAGTTTAATGATGTTTAACGATCATTTGAAAGCAATGGGAATAATTGTTTTTTTAATTTCTTCAGTCATTGTTTTCAAACTAAATTATTTAATTTACAAAGAGTCTCATCAATTGGAAAAAAATAGCATAGAAGGAAATTTTACCACAATTCTTTGGAGTTTTTTATTAGCTGTTTTTACTATCTGGTTTATAGTGTACGGACCACGAGGAGGATTGTTATTACAATAAATTTAAATAGTAAGGAGGTATAAAATAAAAATGGAAAAATCTACACTGTATCTTTTTGGAATAGTGCTGTTAATCGGCATTGGTGCATACTTTTTTTTTAATAATGGAGAAACGGTTAACGGCAGTATTATTCAAGAAGTGGATGCTGGAGAACAGAAAATTGTTATAAGTGAAAAAGACTACAATTATTATCCTAACGAGATTAAAGTCAAAGCAGGACAGCCGGTAAGCATAAGTCTTGATGAAAAAGTTAAAGGATGTTTGCGCGCATTTACTATAAGAGATTTGGGAATCTCTAAGAATTTGAAAACACCGCAAGATACTGTAACGTTTACTCCGACGAAAAAAGGCAGCTTCAGATTTACCTGTAGTATGGGAATGGGATACGGTACTTTTATTGTCGAGTAATCCCACCATGAATCTATTTTCTAAAAAATCCAATATCTTTATTTTTATTTTATTATTTGTTGGATACCTTATTTTAAATATTTGGATAAGTGGTTTTTATAATACTATTCCTTTAATCATCGTGTATGCAAATACTGTTAATTGGTTTAAACTTGGCCTCTCTTTATTATTAACATTGGTTATTGGGATTTTAGTTTCATTAAATGGAGTTTTAGTGTATATGAAATATCAGGAGCGAAAAAAATGCAAGGAAGGAGTTGCATTAGCTAGTGCTGGAGGCATTGGAGGACTTGCCGTCGGTGTTTGTCCACTTTGTGTTACAGGAATTTTCCCATTACTGTTAGGTTTTTTTGGCATTTCATTTTCTTTTGCAAATCTGCCTTTTGAGGGTATTGAGATACAATTATTGACGATTATAATTTTATTTGCTTCTTTAGTTATTCTCAATAAAAGATTGTAAAAAATTTAGATATTTTTTAAAAACGAAAACTATTAAAAAGAGAAACTGATATAAAGATTATGGAAAATTTACAAAAGATTGAATGGATATTGAGAGTTGCCTTGTTTGGAGAATTTTTAGGACATGGAATCTTTGCACTACAATTAAAAACATCTTTTGTACAAATGATAATAGCAGTTTTAGGAGTCAGTGAATCGCTTGCAGGTACACTTTTATCTGTCATAGGAATAATGGATTTTATTGTTGCCTTTTGTGCAATTATTTTTCCTTTGAGAATTATCCTTATGTGGGCAGCGTTTTGGGGATTTATTACCGCACTTGCTCGTCCTTTGGCAGGAGATCCTATCTGGGATTTTGTGGAACGATGGGCTAATTGGGGAGTTCCGTTAGCGTTATTATATGTACGAGGAATGCCAAAAAATCTGAAAGAATATTTTAAATAAAATAAAATTATGTTACAAGTAAAAAACTATGGAAAACAAGAAATTAGGCGTTGTGTTTATTGTTATTAGTTTAATCTTTGGATTTTTTTTAATTTATTTTAGCAGTAATTATTCTGATGTCTCTGAAAAAATTAATTGCAATCCAAGTGAAGAATGCAAGAGCATCAGCAATGCCTTGTCTTTAACTCACCTCGCTTTTGGATTTTTTGGTTTTATGCTGGCATTAGGATTTTATATTTTATTCTTTAATAAAACTGAAGAAAGAATAATGAAACGGCTTGAGGATGAAAAAAATAAAAACATTGAACGAGAGAGATTTGAAATAATATTAAGGGCATTAGATGATTATGAAAAAAAGGTTATGACTGTCGTCAGAGAACAGGAAGGCATAACACAAAATACACTCAAGCTGAGGGCAAATTTATCAAAAGCAAAATTAAGCTATGTATTGCAGGAATTAGAAAAAAGAAATTTGATTAAAAGAATTCCAAAAGGAAAAACATTGGAAGTGCATCTAACTATTTAATTTTCAGGTGAAAAACAGCTTATGAACGTTCTATGGCTGAAATATTTACCTTTTAGCCGTTTTCATAAGCATTGTTCAGACCATAACTTATATCTACTTTTTATGGATAGAATAATAAATAATGAAAGGAGGAGGAAACATGACTGAAGAAGGAAGCATAACAATAAAAAAGCAAGATTTGTGGAGATATTCTACATTTGTACTTTTAGCAATTGTCGTTATTGGTGGAATCTATATGTACTCTGCAAAAGACGGCACAAGTGTTGTTGTACCTACGAATCCTACAAATCCTACGA
>CAYIPM010000042.1:0-6774 GCA_964365195.1 Candidatus Woesearchaeota archaeon | reverse complement strand
AATTAGAATGTATGAGAATTTTCAGTGTGATCCAAAATTGAAAACCCTAAAGCTACGACCACGTTCTAAAGAAAGAGGTCTTCAATTTGTGGACATAATGAAGAGTTAATAATATCCCTGAGAGCTACAACAAACATTATAAAATAAAAAATCTTCCTTTTATATGAACATCTCGCTCGTCTATATGGTCGCAGGTCTCTCAAGTAGGTTCGGCGGAAACATAAAACAATTTGCAAAAGTAGGATCAAAAGGAGAAACACTTATAGAGTATTCACTCAAACAAGCACTACCTGCCGGCTTTACAAAAATAATTTTTATAGTCGGTGAAAAAACGCGAAAACCATTTGAAGAGACATTTAAAAAAAAATACAAAGGCATTCCAGTCGAATATGCATTGCAAGAGTTTGATAGAGCAGAAAGAGATAAACCTTGGGGAACGGTTGATGCGCTGTGTGCCGCCTCAGATATAATACAAGAACCATTTATAGTCTGTAACGGAGATGATCTCTACGGCACAACAACATTTGCAATACTTATTGATTTCTTAAAAAACAATACAGAAAATGCAACTGTCGGCTATACACTAGAAGAAGTGTTACCCGAAGAAGGAAAAGTAAATCGTGGGATTTTCCAACTAGAAAATGGATATGTAAAAAAAATTAAAGAATATTTTGACATTGAAAAAAATAATCTACAAGAAAAAAAAATCGACGAAAACGATAAAGCAAGCATGAATATTTTTGCATTGCAACGAAATGTACTTCCTCTTTTACAAAAATCACTTGATAATTTTAAAAAAGAAAATGAGAATGATAGAAAAAAAGAGTGTTTGCTTCCCAACGAGTTATCTCAATTAATACAAAAAAATAAAATTATTATGAAAATGCTATCAACACCAGATAGGTGTATCGGCATCACAAATCCTGGGGATGAAGAGATAGTAAGAAAACTCCTTGAAAATCAAGAAAACCCCCAGTGTACCACACATCTTAGTGTGTGATCGGTTAAGTTTTTTGGATGCACTAAAAAACTTCAAAAAGTTTTTTAGGGTAGAAAAATTTCTTTTAGAAATTTTTAGGACAAGAAAATTCCTTTTTATCTTTCGGGAATTTTCTGCACAGATAATTGCAAAAGCAAAAACAATTCTCTTGTGATCCAAAATATAAAATCCTAAAGCTGCTACTCTATTCTTTAGAAAATTGCTTTAGATTTATGGACATATAGTAAAAGACGTAAATTTTTAACCATATTTGTACTTCTTTTCCTAATAAGTTATAGTAAATGAAATTAATCTTTGGATATTTTAATTTCATTTCCTAAATCTCCAAACATAATGTTTGTAGACAAAGACAAAATGGTCAAATATTAATGTCGTTGACTATAAATAGATTTAAAAATAATTTATCCTTCTTCAAATATGGCTCAAGAATTTTTGATATTGTCGTGGATTCTTCTCATGACGTTGTTAAACGGAGCAATAGCATTACTGGGAGCAGCAATTTATTTGCGTTTCAAAAAAAATATAAATAAAATAATTATTCTACTCGTATCATTCACAACAGGAGCATTGCTCGGCGCCGCACTCTTTCACTTTATTCCTGAATCTCTCGAAAAATTAAATGAAGCGTATACCTTTTCGCTTGCCCTCATAGGATTTTTTACTTTTTTTACGCTCGAAAAATTTTTGCATTGGCATCATCACCATGAAGGAGAATGTCATGAGCATCCGTTCACCTATCTGATTTTATGGGGAGATGCAGTACATAATTTTGTCGATGGTATAATAATTGCAAGCACATTTCTTATTTCAATCCCGCTCGGAATAATCACTAGTATTTTGATCATGGCCCACGAATTGCCGATGGAGATAAGTGATTTTGGAACCTTAATCTACGGGGGCTTGGGAAATAAAAAAGCAATTATCTATAATTTTCTCTCGCAACTAACTGCAGTTCTGGGAGGACTAATAGGATTTTTCGTTTTGAACATTGAAGAATACGCCGTATGGTTGTTGCCGTTTGCGGCAGGGGGCTTTATTTATATTGCAACAACAGATTTAATTCCAGAAATTTTCAGCGAAGAAAATAAGAAAAAGATATTTCTTAACATCATCTTTATTTTATTGGGATTAGGACTATTAATACTCTCAAAATATGTGGTTGAATAGAAATTAATAACTTTCAAGATTAGATAACTTTAACTTTATTCTTTTTTGAAATTCCTTTATTTCCTACAATATCAATTATCTCAAACCAAAAGTTTATTTTTTGTCCTTTAAATGAAGATAAATCCACAACTTTTCTACACTTATATTTCCTTTTAACAAGCGTGCAATCAATATCAAAACTTAAATCGACATTTACATTTCCATAAAATAGTCCGATACTTTTAGGATTATCCTCGGAAAATTCTACACTAAAGTTATTGGATACAATTTTTTTAGGTTCAATCTTAGATATTTTGGGGAGGGTATCATCAATAAAAAAAGTTATATTTTTTTCACCAACAATAAAATTATTTTTGATTGCTCTCAATGTGAGATTATGATACCCTTCTTGAAATGATATACTCTTACGCTTATCATTCCCATATCCATAACAATTCTTCTTGCATAATACTTTTTCTCGCGATCTTTTTTCAGCATTGTCTACATACGTTATTTTATCGACTTGTTCACTGGAAGTAATATTGAAATATATTTTCTTATCCGAATAATAAAAAGAATTTGGAGAGGTTATCGTTAAAAAATTCTGTTTACAGATATTTTCCTGATCGACTACACCATTACAATCATTATCTTTTCCGTCGCAGATTTCATTTGTAGGATCCTTTGCGTTACATATTCCCCAATCAGCCCACGTACAGTCGCTTGTACAGCTTCTTTCAATCTCGCCTTTACATTCACCAACAGAACCACACGATTTAGTTTCTTTATTACCATCGCATTCCTCAAACATTCCTGCTTGATTGAATATATTTACTGTGCCGTCACCGCATATACCATACCGCAAATCGCTCGGATATTTTTGCAGGTAAGAATCAATTACTTCGTGTGCCAAAATTCCAGGATTAGTCGGTATATCGTTTTTGAAATGATAGGTATAACTATTAATGAAATAATTGTCGTGCGTCCAAGCAGCGTTTTTCGTCATGTTACTATCAAAAACATAAATGTTCTGATTGTCGAGAACTTCCACAGAGATATTATAAAAGTTCGAAAAAAATTCGTCATGCATGAATTTTTCAAGAGATGATCGATCATTGAAAATGAATATTGAAAGTCCACTATGTAAATCAGGATTATTTTGATGTTCATAAATTGCATAATAAGAACTCGCCATACCGCGGGATATATTTTCCTCCATCCACCAGGTAGAAAATTGATATGACCATTTCTCAATATCATTTCTTACGAAATATTTGTTAACATCCGTCGTATTTATCCAGAAAAATGTTGAGGTGGTAGATTCACTTTGTGATTCATCAATGCATTTGAAGATGATTTCATATGCTTCTCCATTCATATTATCTTGAAGATCATAGATATAATGAGAATGAGTAAAATCATCAGTAACTTCCATATCCTTAAATCCCAAGTTCTCAAAATTGTATTGGCAATGTGCAATAGCATCTGTCTTAATAGCTAGCTGAAGAGCATCAGTTATATAATAAAACCCTTCAAGAGGCCAGAGGACTTCTATATTTGTTGATGTTGTTGCAAAATTACTTTGAAACGAATTGACATTTTCATGAGAAGTTTTATGTAATCCAGGAATTCCGAATTGGTTTGTATCGCCTTTTTTTAAACTAACCTCTATTGCTAAAATGCTTGGAAGAATAATAAAAGCTAATACAAAAGTCACTATCATTCTCTTTTTCATCGTTCTATGAATAAGAAATTTTATATAAAAGTATAGCACCACTTCTGATAAGTAAAAAATAGTCATTTCCTGTTGAATAGTTATTGAACAATTCTAAAATTAGTTTCCTTTTATTTTTCCGTATATCAATCCTAGTATAGAGCCGATTATAAACCACTGTATAAATATAAATAAAAAAGATAAAATAACAGTCATTCTAAGATTAGGGAATAATAATCCTAAAGGATTTAAAAATAAAAAGAATGAACTACTACCTAAACCCCCCAACGATGAACCTATACCGATCCAAGTTAAAATTACAGAAAGTATTCCAAATAAAAATCCCCATTTAAACCATCCCATTAATTAATAAATTTCCCAACGTTTTTAAATCCTCTCAATCTGTGATAACTATAATAAATATCTCCTAATGAAACATGACCAACCAATCTCTCCGCTCCCCAATCATCACAGTCGCAGGACACGTCGACCATGGCAAAACGTCCCTCTTAGATAACATCAGAAAAACCGGCGTACAAGAAAGTGAGGCGGGCGGTATCACGCAAAAAATCTCATTCACTCGCGTTCCCATTGAAAATATAAAAAAACGCTGTCCAGATATTGTGCGAAAAGGAATTACTCTTGATTTTCCTGGATTTTTATTTATTGACACACCAGGACACGCTGCATTCTCACATTTACGGAAAAGAGGCGGATCATTAGCAGACCTGGCAATTCTTCTCGTCGATATTAATGAAGGTCTCAAACCACAAACAATTGAAGTGCTTAACATTCTCAAAAGAAATAAAGTTCCATTCATTATTGCGTGCAATAAAATAGACAATCTTGCCGGTTGGAGAAAACATTCAGAATCAATCAAAGAAAATATTCAAAAACAATCTGTCAATACAAAAATGCAATTTGATGAAAAAATTTTTACCCTTATTGGCGCCTTACAGTATCACTTACTCAACACAAAATTATTTTATGAAATAAAAGACTTCACCAAAGAAATTGCCTTAGTCCCCTGCTCTGCAAAAACAGGAGAGGGTATCAATGAGATTATTCTTACCATCGCAGGGCTTTCTCAAAAATTCCTCAAAGAAAAATTAATAATAGGCACACGGGCAAAAGGAATTATTTTAGAAATAAAAAAAGAAAAAACTTTTGAATATGCAGAGGCAATTATCTACGATGGAATACTCTCTATCAAAGATGAAATTGCCGTTGCAAGTTTTAATGAGCCGATTCTCACAAAAATTCGTGTGCTAGAAGAAATTCAGCCAGCATCGTTTAAATTTAAACCTGTCGACAACGTAACTGCCGCAGCAGGAATACGCATGCAATTAATTAATGCAAAAGAAATGCTGCCCGGTATGCCGTTTACTGTTCTGAAAGATAATATTGATGAAATAAAAAGAGAATTCCAAAAAGAATTAAACTCAATTCAAACTGATCCAAAGGGAATTGTAATAAAAGCTGATTCTCTCGGCAGTTTAGAAGCATTAATGACACTTTTACGACAGGAAAGAATTCAAATAGTAAGTGCTGGAATTGGGCCCATCAATAAAAAAGACGTGGTTGTTGCACGCGCAAATACGCAACATAATCGAATTAACGCAATTATTCTGGGTTTTAACGTCGATAAAGATGAAGAAGTAAAAGATACTGAACTCAAGGACATAAAAATTATAACCAATGTTGTTATCTATCGACTCATTGACGAAATAAAAAAATTCCAAGAGGGAAAAAATAAACAAATACAAAAAGAGCGGCTCATGGAGTTGGCAACCATTGCAAAAATTAAAATTCTGCCACAATTTATCTTTCGTAATTCTAACCCTTCAGTATTTGGCATTAGCCTTGAAGCCGGAAAATTAAAAAAAGGAATACCTCTTATCGACGAGAATGGAGAAAAAATTGCCCGTCTCAAAGATATACAAGAAGATAAAAAAAGTGTTGAAGAGATTACAGAGGGAAAAGATGCGGCAATTTCATTACCTGGCGTCAATTTTGAGCGGCAATTGCAGAACATAACCTATTTGTATTCAGACATGTCAGAAAGTCAATTCAAAAAATTCAAAGATAACAAAGATCTTTTGACATCCTCGGAATTGCAAGCATTGCAGAAAATCGCAGAGATCAAAAGAAAAACAAAATTGGAGTGGGGTGTGTAATTTTTAGGATAAACGCTCCACAATTAATTAATTCTAAGGTTTAACTCCCCCACGAGATTATTAACCTTAGGTTAAGGTTCTCCTGCTACATTTTAGGAATTTGTCGACGCTGTTAATTTTTAGTAAGATAAGTTTGTTGTTATTTTAGGTTAAGGTTTAACTTTGTCAAAAAGTGTTTAGTTACACGCCCCCCAATCCACTTTTGGTTTAAAAGAAAAGCTTAAATAGTATTGGTTCATAAATGATACATATGGTTCAAAATAAAAACAGTTTAGAATTAGAAATAATCTTAGTTTTATTAAAAAATAAATCTCATTTAAGAGAGATAGCAAGAACTCTTAATGAATCTCATTCAACAGTACTAAGAAAGATTAACGTATTAGTTAAAGAGAATGTTTTAGATTACAAAAATGAAGGCAAAAATAAAGTCTTTTTCATTAAAGATAATTTGAAAGTTAAGAATTACGTTTATTCCGCAGAAATCTACAAACTAAACAAGCTATTAAAAAAACACCCAGAGTTATCAATAATTTTTGAAGAGATTAAGAAGAATTTCTCCAAAGGAATGATAATTCTATTTGGAAGTTATGCTAAAGGAATTCCAAAGAAAGACAGTGATATTGATATTTATTTAGAAACTAATGATACTAAAATTAAAGATAAAGTGAAAGAAACAAATTCTAAGTTAAGCATAAAAATAGGAAAATTTGACACCAAATCTTTATTAATTAAAGAAA
>CAYIPM010000041.1:0-6907 GCA_964365195.1 Candidatus Woesearchaeota archaeon | reverse complement strand
TGGAAGCTGAAAATATATTTGCTGCCGCTCTTATTGGAGGATGTGGCGCTTTGTTATCAGATATCCTTATTTTTAAGTTAATTAAGTTTTCATTTATGGACGAGTTTCGACAGTTAGAAAAGACGCAACCTATTCGTGAAGTAACACATCTTTTTTCAACAAAACGTTTTGCTCATGTTAAGTTATATCTTCTTTATTTTTTTGCAGGGATTATTATTTCTTCGCCGCTCCCTGACGAATTTGGCGTTACCATGCTTGCAGGCCTGACACACATACGATTGCATACACTGGCAATTATTAGTTTTGTGATGAATACATTAGGAATTTTTTTGATTTTGTTGCTGTGATTTTGTAATTCTTAATTTATCCAGCAACCTATCCGACAAGTGCAATTAATATTCCTTCAATAATTCCTGCGATGACGAGTAGTGGTATAACGACAAAAATAAATGTACGAAAAGCCATGACGATTGTTTGCGAGAAATTTCTTCGCAAGGACGCATGAACTAGAGTGATTATTAGATAACCTAAAAATGCCAGTGGAAAAATCAGCAGAGAAAGAATAATGAGTAGCGTTTTATTCGCAGGATGCATTTTTTTGTTGTACTGTTGTATGCAATTGTGCATGAGAGAAAAACCGATTTTTATTCCAAGACCGACGCTGATAAGAATGGCAGGTATTTCAAAAATGCCATGCGGCACTAATCTCCATAGTATGAGCGGACCTCCCACTGCAACGCTTTTATTTGCAACAAAACCAATGACATACCCATTGACAATAATAATTGCAAACGAGGGAATCATTAAAAAAATTCCGCTTATCATTGCAATGAATGAACTGGCCATATTGTTTGCAATAATAAACTGCGTGAGTTCTAAGCCGCCCAATCCTTCTGTTTTAAGAATAAGTTCTTGGATTAATGCGCGCACTTTATCAACAAATAAGACTGGAAAGAAAAATCCTATAAGTGCGATGAGCATAAAAATGAAAAAAGCAAGCCATACATATTTTTTTTCTTTTCTTATATTTTCCAACCCTAACTTAAAATTAAGATAAATAACATTCTCTTTTTTTTCTTTTTTTCTTTTTTTCATTGTTAATCTGAAGATTGACGCGCGAAAATTTTCTGCAGCATTTCTATCTTTTTTTTGTATTTTTTTCGCAAGTATGCACCATAGATAAGTCCGACGAGAAGTCCTCCTAAGTGCGCTGTATTGCCGATTGGTAAATCAACAAACAAACCAATTATAATCAACGGAAGAATTGCGACGAGCGGCAATATCCAGAAATTCATCGAGACAGGCAAGGAAAGTTTTCGTATTGCAGCGTTAAACGAAAACATGGAAAATATTGCAAAGAAGATATAGAGTGTGATAATAAAATCTATTACTGAGGTAAGGGGTGTTTTTGTTAGTGTTGCTGCAAGTATTGCCTGCAGTATTATTGCAATAATTGGTCCGACAATAAGATAAACACGCATGCGCGGAGTAAGAACGGCTAATAATCCCGCAATGCCAAAAATTGCTCCTGATGCACCAACAGCGACGGTATTTGGATTAATAAATAGTCGTTCACCTAACGGGGTTATTCCAAAAAAATATGAAAGCGTCACGTAAAATAGGGCTGCACCAATTCCGCTCACTAGATAAAATCCAGAATATCTTTTTCTTCCTATAATTCTTTCTAGAAAATTTCCCACAAAAAATAAGGATATCATATTAAAAAAAAGATGCGGCAGCCACATATGTATAAACATACTAGTAAGCGGTGTCCAATATTTCCCGTCAAAAAAGTCGTTTGCCTGTAAACCAAGATTTGCCATTAATGCTTTTTCATTGACTCCGGACAGCAAACTGAAAAAAATGCAAACATAGACAAAAATATTAACAATAATTATCCAATTTGTTATGCTGAATGTTCGCAAGAATTTGCTGGAGGAAGATTCTGTATCAATTCTTTTAAGCGTATGTTTTCGCAAATCATTTCTGCTTAATTTTTTCTCAAACCATTTCACCATGTTTTATCTTTTTAATTTTTTCTTTTTCTGTTTGTTTATTTTTTTCACTTTCTTTTTTACCTTCCCAGACTTTTTCACTTTTCTTGCCTTTTTCACTTTCTTTTGAGTGGCTGTAACTCTTTCCAATTTCTTTTTTTCTTTCAGACGTAATAAACGAGCAGCCATTCTCTTTTCCTTTCTTTCTTTTTCTTCGCGTATTATCTTTCTTTCTTTTTCTTTTCCTGTTTTTTCCTGTTGTTTGCGGACCTCAATTTGCACTAATTCCAATTCTTTTTCAATTTTAGCCATTTCTTTTCCAATATTTTTTGTTATTTCTGTATCGTTGACTAATGTATAAACTGATGTGCATTCAGGACAGGTGAAATTATTCAAGAGCGCCGTTTCTTCATTGGTTTCAACCATGCATATTTCACATATATAATAGCGATTGTTTTTGCGATTTTTTAACTGATTTTTTAGTTCATCTAATTTTTTTTGCAGTTTTTCTTCAAGCAGCAAGATTGATTGCTGGGTGTTAAGTGTCCAGAAATAAATATACCACCCCTTTCTTTTGTCTTTTTTTCTAGTGAATGAGACAAGCCCGAAATCTGATAATTTGTAGAAAATATTTCTTGTCTGATTTATTGTTAAGCCCAATTTTTCTGCTATTGTGAATTCGTTGACGGGTTTTTTTGCAGATAATAAATCAAGAATGGGAACTGATTGCTTATTGATTAAATCTTCGACGATAGATTTGAGCAGTTCAATTTGATTATCTTTTTGCGGTGGCGCCTTAGTTGTTTTTGCGGTGGCGCCTTTCGTCGATTTTTTTGATTGTTTTTTTTGATGTTTTTTTATGGGCATGGTAAGAATTGTATGTTAATTGTTTTAGGAAGAGGTAAATTGTTTTTTTAAATGTAACGGGCGGAGGATTTTATAAGAATTATTAACCAAATAAAATTATGCCATATCCATTATCTTCAAGAATTGAATCTCTTTGTATTCTTTGATACAAATTATCCCACACAAATCTTCCTAATAATTGACCCATTGCGTCTCTTTTTTTAGTTGGACTAAATTCTAATCTTTGAGATTCTTCTTCTGATATATTTGAGAGCGCACGTCGCAGTCGATTCATTATTTCAGGATTTTTATCATTATAAGTATCAATGGTTTCATACCATTTCCATTCAATCGAACCAATTATATTTTTCGGCTTTTTTAATTCTTGGTAAGCATAAATAGCTAAAAAATTTGTTGTTATATTTTCTAATTTTAATTCTGTGAAGTTTTGATTAATAAAACTTTCCGCGGTAAACCAGTCAACTACATCGCGAGGATTTAATGGATGCTTGATGTGACGAAATAAAATTCCTGCAAGATTATTAATACAAAATTTTTTTACGTGTGAGATATTTTCCTCTACAATTTTTGGTCGTGTCATTATATTTTTTTATTTTCCTTAATTTATAAAATTATTTTTAATAAAATAGAACTTGACCATATCCTCTTTGCGGCAATAATAAGCTTTTTTGGAGGAGATGATAGAACCTGTCCCACACAAATCTTCCTAAAAACAATTTTTTATATGTTTCTCTTTCTTCTCCTTCATCTGAAGTTAATCTTATATATTCATCGCTAGAAATTTTATATAATTCTTGATTTATTCTTTTTAATTCTATCTCGTCGTTATCAGAAAGAATAAATGCTCTCGCATCTGTTGCCCAACAACTTCCATCACTTCTTTTTATTGCAGGTAAACTACTATTTGATTTTTGTATTTGACTATATGCATAGAGTTCTAAAAAATCCCCGGTTAATTTTTGTAATCCGTTTAATGTTAATGTACTATCAATAAAATCTTGCGCAGTATGCCAGTCAATTAGATCGCGAGGATTAATTTGGTGCTCAACATGGCGATATAATATTCCTGCTAAGTCTCGGATACAAAACTCCCTTACTTCTTTGCACCATCTTTTATTATAATCCATTTGTTAATTATCATTAATCTGTTTAAATATCTTTTTAATTCGCTTTAAGTGATAAAAACAAATGTTTTTAAATTGCTCATTGTTATTAATATGAATGAGGTGCACATGAGTTGGTTTGGAAAAAAAGAGGAGAAAGAACTTTTGCCTGATTTGCCCGACGTTGAGCTTCCCACATTGCCTGAAATTGGCATTCTGCAAAAGAACGATGTGAAAATTCAATCGTTTAACCCTGCATATCAATCACTTCCACGCAACGAATCTCGCAATGATTCCATTAAAAATGATATTGACAGTTTAGGATTGACGCCGTCAATTTCGCAATCGATGTATAATGATTTGGAACGAATTCCTTTGCTTGAGCCAGAAATGAAACGAAGCATGACTATAGAAAAACCAATTTTATCATCAACAAAACAAAAAATAAAAAATGATGAGCCAGTGTATGTTCGGCTTGATAAATTTAAGATTACCCAAGAGGCGTTTAGTGAAATTCAGTCCAAAGTGAGTGACATTGAAAAAACATTATTAAAACTTAAAGAGTTACGAGATAAAGAACAGAAAGAATTAGAGTTATGGGAACAGGAATTACAGCTTTTGAAGTCACGGCTTGATTCTATTGATTCTCATTTATTTGAAAGCATTAATTAAACAAATGGAATCCCGTCATATCCGCATTGAACGTACTGATGCAGTTGCTTTGAAAAAAGAAGTCTTAAACAGTGAAGTGAGTATTTTAGAAATATTAAAACGATTACGGTCATATCGGCTGTTACGGAAAAAAGAATTTGTGCTTCGCACGGAGTTAAAAGCACATTTTGCGACGCTGCATACAAAAGTAAACAGCTCTTGCTCCTCGCTTCCTGAATATTTTCCTGCCAGCGTTGAAAAAAAATTTACTTCTGCCCATCCTCGAGAATCACATGACATCCAAAAAGAACTGGAAGATATACGAGCAAAGTTGCAGCGATTGGAATAAAGAAATTGTCTAAAATTTTTTTATCTGGGGCAGCAAGCTGTACAGGAGTATTTCCACAAAATTTTTGCTGCGGGTCGACAATTTCTAATTTTCAAATTGACGACGTAGCAATCTGCGGAGCATTAAACCCCATTTGAAAATAAAGAAAATCGTTGAAATTTCCTACCGAACCGAAAGCAAGCTCCGCGGTATTCGGAAATTTCTGATTCACGATTTTCTAATTAGAATTTTTCAACGGCAGCAAGCTGCGGGGTATTAACCCAAAAATTCTAATAAAAAGCCCTGCTTATTCTCGCAAACCTTACAATATCTACAGATGCAAAAATTGTAAATTTTGTTCTTACTTTTTCTTAATGAATTTTTTTGAGAAGGTTTAAATATTATTTGTTTTTTATGAAAGAATGAGGCATTTAATTGAAACCCCTGCATATTACGGCAAAGAAATTGCGCGACGAGCGTTGGAAATTAAAGCTATAAAATTAAATTCTGAAAATCCTTTTACGTGGGCAAGCGGCTATCGTATGCCGATTTATAATGATAACCGATTATTTTTAGGCTATCCTCAGCATCGGAAATTAATTGCGGAAGGATTTATTTCTTTACTGGATACTATTGGAGAAGATTATGAATGTGATATTATTGCCGGCACTTCGACGGCAGGAATTTCTCCTGCTACAACGTTTGCAGACTATTCACTTGGACCGATGCCATTAATTTATATTCGTGATAAGCCAAAAGATCACGGATTAAAAAACCAGATTGAAGGCATCGATGCTGAAAATAATTTATGCGGTAAACGAGTGCTGTTAATAGAGGATTTAATATCAACTGGAGGCAGCAGCGCAAAAGCTGTTGCCGCAATTAGAGATGCACAAGGAGAATGCAATTATTGTTTCTCTATTTTTAATTATGGATTTATTCAAGCTCAACAAATGTTTGAGGGAAGTGAGTCATATGAGTCGGGAAAATTTTTAACACCCGCATGTGAGGTGCGTTCTATTCTTCATTATACTACTTTATTAGAAGTTGCAAAAGAAACAGGATATATTAATGATTCAGAAGTAAAAATGCTTGAAGAGTGGAGAACTGATCCTTTTGGATGGGGCGTAAAGAGGGGTTTTCCCAAGGTGGAGAAATAATGATAATCAATCGAGAACAAAGTGTTATTCCAGCATGTGATGTAGAAACAATTCAGCAATTTGAAAAAATTGTTAGAGAAACTACAGATATCGACGGCATTGGAGGATATAAAATAGGATTTGAATTGGGATTAACATATGGTTTGCCGTTTGTTGTAGAAACAGCTCGAAAGTATACTATTAAACCGCTTATTTATGATCATCAAAAAGCAGCGACAGATATTCCTGAAACTGGAAAAAATTTTGCGAGAGTAATAAAGAAAGCAGGTATTGATGCAGTTATTTTGTTTCCACAAGCAGGACCTGTGACACAATATGAATGGATCATGGCAGCTCAAGAAAACGGATTAGGAGTTATTGTGGGTGGCGAGATGACACATCCTCGTTATTTACATTCAGATATGTCAAATGGAAAAAAAGATTATACTAAAATTTTTAGAGATCTAGGAATAGATGAAGGACTTGCAGGATATATTTGCGAGTTTGCTCCTGAAGATATGTATGAATTAGCCGGATGCGTAGGGGTTAGAGATTTTGTGATGCCAGGAAATAAACCTGAACGTATAAAATTATATAAAGATATTTTAGAAAGAAATGGTTTTATGGATATTAGCATTTATTCTCCTGGATTTGTTGCACAAGGTGGTGTGATCAGCGACGGAGCAAAAGCTGCGGGAAAAAAATTTCATGCTATTGTTGGCACTGCAATTTATACTGCGCAAGATATGAGGGCAGCCGCATTAGAATTAACTTCTCAATTATGTCCATAAATTTAAAACCACATTCTAAAGAACGTGGTAGTAG